>DASYGC010000320.1:0-6175 GCA_036000225.1 Ktedonobacterales bacterium
CCGCCGCTTTGGCAGTCAGGTGACGATCCTGCAGCGGAGCGGTCAATTACTGACACGCGAAGATCCCGATGTCGCCGAGGCAGTCGCCCAGATCCTGCGCGAAGATGAGATTGATGTCCGGTTGCAAGCCGAAACGGTACACATCGCGCCAGGGCCAGAGCGCAGCATTACGCTCACGATACGCGGAGCGGATGGCGAGCGCACGCTGAGCGGATCGCATCTGCTGGTCGCGACGGGCCGCACACCCAACACCGATCGCCTGGACCTGTCCGCGGCGGGTATTCCGACCGATGAGCATGGCTACATCACCACCGATGAACGGCTGCGCACCCCCGTTGCTGGCATCTATGCCATCGGTGATGTCAAGGGAGGGCCGGCATTCACGGCTACTTCGTTCGACGATTTTCGCATCGTGAAGACCAATCTCCTCGAGGGTGGCGACGCCACTACAAGCGGACGCCTGGTGCCTTACACCATTTTCATCGACCCGCAGCTTGGGCGTGTTGGGCTGACCGAGAAGGAGGCCCGCGCGCAGGGCCGCCCCATTCGGATCGCCCGCTTGCCGATGGATCAGGTGGATCGGGCGCTGGAGGTCGACGAGTCGCGCGGCTTCATCAAGGCGATTGTGGATGCCGAGACCCGGCAAATCCTTGGCTGCGCTGTCCTGGGCTTCGAGGGAGGCGAGGTCATGGCGATGCTCGAAATCGCCATGCTTGGCCATCTGCCCTACACGGTGCTCAAAGACGGCATCTTCGCCCATCCCACCCTGGCCGAATCCCTCAATGGCCTGTTCGAGACGCTGGATGCCTAGGAGCGCGGGCAGCCTCATGGAGGCCGCTTGGAGACATGGTACACTCTCGATGAATCGGTTATGATTTCAGTACCCTCGGACAATCGGTCAGAGCGGCGCCAGACCGCGGCGGGAGACGACAGCGGTTCGGCAGAGACCTGGAGTGATAGAGAGGATGCTCGTGCTCAAGCAACTCATCCTGGGGGCTACTGGCCTCGGCGCCGTGCTGCTCTTCGCCGATGCTGGCGCTGGCGGAACCGGCGGACCGCCGCCGGTGACCGGCCAATCCAACACGACTCCCAGCGGACTGGAATACCTTGACGTGGTGGTTGGCACGGGCGCCGTGGCGAATGCCGGCCAGCAGGTGAGCGTCCACTACACCGGCTGGCTCGCCGACGGCAGCTCATTCGATAGCTCGGTGAGTCGCGGCCAGCCATTCGCATTCGCGCTCGGTCGCGGTCAGGTGATCAAGGGCTGGGACGAAGGCGTCAGCGGCATGCGTATTGGCGGCAAACGGCGGCTCATCATTCCCGCGGCGCTCGGCTATGGCGCGCGCGGGGCGCCTGGCGCCATCCCGCCCAACGCGACGCTGATCTTCGATGTCGAGTTGCTGGATGTACGTTAGCGGATGGGCCGTGAGAAGGGAGCGAGTGGCATGGCACCTTCTGGCGACCGGCGCGTGGTGTACTCCACAGATGGCGGCAGGATGCGCTATTGCAAACGCTGTGGCCAGGCCGAACACGCCGGCCGGTGCGCGTCATCCGCATCGGTTGCCGCGGCGGCGCCACTCCGCGTGCCCAACGACGGTGTCATTCGCATCGCCCGCGACCGCAAAGGCCGTGGTGGCAAGACCATGACCATCATCACCGGCCTCCCCCCTGATGAACCTGCCCTGACCACGCTTGCCCAGACTCTCAAGCGTATGTGTGGGACCGGCGGCACCGTCAAAGATGGTATCGTGGAGATCCAGGGCGACCACCGTGAGCGGCTCGCCGCCTACCTGACCTCGCTGGGGCACCGCGTCAAGCTCGCGGGGGGCTGACTACCGCGCCGCTGCCCGATACGATGCACACTGAGCAGACCTCCGATCAGGACGACCCATGGACAAAACTAGCGTGCCGATTCCTCGCATCTTGCTCTTGATGTCGCCGGCGACCTATCGCGCCGGCGCGTTTCTCAGCGCGGCGGCGGCGGCGGGCATCGAGGTGGTGCAGGCAGTAGACCTGCCTGCCGCGCTTGCCGAGCAGTGGCATGTGCCACTCGCGATCGATCTAGCCGACACCGAGGCGTCAACCGCTGCCATCGTGACCTACGCGCGCGCGCAGCCGGTCGCCGCGATCCTCTCGGTGGACGATAGCGCCACGCTGGTCGCCGCACTGGCCAGTGCGCGCCTGGGCCTGGCGCACAACTCGCCCGAATCGGCACTGGCCGCGCGCGACAAGGGTGTCATGCGGCGCGCGCTAGCGGCCGCCGGCGTGCCCTGCCCGGTCTTCCGCGAGTTCGCGCTCACCGACGATCCTGGCTGGGTGGCCACGCAGGTCGACTATCCGTGCGTGGTGAAGCCACTACGTCTCTCTGGCAGCCGCGGGGTGATCCGCGCCGATACCCCGGCTGAGTTCGTGACGGCCTTCGAACGGACACGCCGCATGCTCGCGGGCGAAGGCGGCACGCCGGGCATGGATCGTGTCCTGGTGGAAGACTTCATTCCAGGCTTCGAGGTCGCCCTGGAAGGACTGGTGGCCCACGGCGAGTTGCGGGTGCTGGCGCTATTCGACAAGCCCGATCCACTGGATGGACCCTTCTTTGAAGAAACGATCTATGTCACGCCTTCGCGCCTCGATCCGGCCGCGCAGACCGCGATTGCCCTGTGCGCCGCGCGCGCGGTTACCGCGCTGGGCTTGCGCGAGGGACCGGTGCACGCCGAGATGCGTGTGAACGCGCGGGGCCCCTGGATGCTCGAAATCGCTGGGCGTTCGATCGGCGGATTGTGTTCCAGTATCCTGCGCTTCGGGTCCGACGTGTGCCTCGAAGAGTTGATTCTGCGCCAGGCCGCTGGGCTGCCCCTACCTTCGCTGGAGCGCGAGCGCCGCGCTGCTGGCGTGATGATGATTCCGATCCCGGCGGCGGGCATTCTACGCGGCTATGCGGGGGTGGAGGAGGCGCTTGCCGTGCCGGGTATCGCTGGGGTGGAGATCACCGCCAAGCTGCACTATGTGGTCGTGCCGCTGCCTGAGGGCGCCAGCTATCTCGGCTTCATCTTCGCCCACGCCGATACCCCCGCGGAGGCCGAGGCGGCGCTGCGTACGGCGCATGCGCGGCTCAGCTTTGACATCAAACCCGAGATTGCGCTATTGCCGCTCGCCGGCACGAGGAGCCACGATGCCAGAATACCGTGATGTCCCAGGCGCCGACTCAGCTGAGGCGCATGTCCTCTTCGCCGGCTATGTCGGCGAGCGTGTGGCTGGCACGGTCAGCTTTGTGCGCGATGGTGCGACATTGGTCATCATCGACCCAGGCATGCTGCCAGGTCCTCGCGCGATGCTCGATCCGCTGGCCGCGCTGGGCGTGCAACCCGCAGCGATCACCGACGTGATCTTCTCCCACCATCATCCCGACCATACGCTCCACGCCGCGCTCTTCCCCAACGCGCGCTTTCACGACTATTGGGCCATCTATCAAGGTGATAGCTGGACGAGCCGGCCCGCCGAGGGCTTCCAGCTCAGCCCTTCGATCCGTCTGATCGCGACGCCTGGCCACACTCCGCAGGACATCACCACGCTGGTCGGCACTTCCGCGGGTGTCGTCGCCTTTACCCACCTGTGGTGGCATGCCCAAGGCCCCGCCACCGATCCTCTGGCCGATGACATGGCGCGCGTGCACGCCGGGCGCGAGCGTGTGTTGCGCGTGGCGACGCTGATCGTACCGGGCCACGGGGCGGCCTTCACGCCGGATGCGGCGACACCTCGGTAAGTGGACCCAACTGGTCCGCGGTGGGTTCCGCTCAGCAGAACCATGACTCGGTGAGATGCGGGAGGGAGCCGCGACTCGCGTGCTGCCCAGCTGATGCGACGCTCAGAGGGTCGCGGCCCGCGACCTGTGCGGCCTGCGCATACACCGCCGCGAACGTCGCCACGGGCATTTCGCCCGCCCGCGTGTGCGCCTCGACCAGCGCCTGGATACCGTGATAGAGCTGGTCCATCGCGGGATCGGGGTGCGCCCAGCGATACGTGAACGCTGCCTCGTCGAGCGCGCCCAGCCACTCCCGTGTGTCGGGCTCGTCCAACATGGCCGAGCCGGGCGGCACCAGCAGGCGGATCGTGTACTGCACGGGATCAACCTGCTCGATCAGGCCGTGCGCCGCGATGAAGTCCAGCACCTCCAGGTAGTCACCGGGCGTGGTCCAGGGGGTGAAGGCTACCAGCGAGATGCGCAACGGAATGCCGGCGGCGTCCAGGATCGCCAGTGCCTCCGCGACATCGGCGGGAGTGTGACCCTTACGCAGGCGTGCCAGAACCGTGGCGCTGAGCGATTCCACCGCCGACAGCACGAAGGCGCAGCCCAGCGCTCGCATCTCGGTGAGGAACCGGCGGTGTTCGAGGATATGCTCGATCTTGATAGTGGCATCGAAAGTCACCCACGGAAATTCGCTGTGCAGCGCGCGCACAATCCGCAGGGCATGGGTGGGGCCGTTCAGGAAATCGGGATCTCCGAAGGTGATGTGTTCGACGCCCACCGCAACCTGTTGCCGGATATCGGCCAGCACGATCTCACGTGGCACGGCGAAGAAGCGTCCGTGGTAGATGGGCGTGATAGGGCAATGCGCGCAGGTGTGTAGGCAGCCGCGCGTCGCCTCGACATAGCCAGTCAGCGCCAGACGATCGCCCACCCGCAGCCGGGCATAGTGGCTCGCTTGCGGCAGCTGCGCACGCGCGGGCACCGCAAATGGCACGCGTTCAAGCGCCGGCACCGCGCGATGGTCGTGGGTGCCCACCCCCACGATGACATCGTGCCGATCAGCTGCCAGCGCCTCGACCAGGCGCAGCAGCGGCGTTTCGTACTCGCCCGCGATCACCGCATCGGCATGCCGCCGCAGCAGATAGTCAGCATTCAGCGCGGCGTACAGCCCGTAAAACACGATGTACGCGGCGGCATTGCGCGCGCGCACGCGTTCGGCCACCTGCGTACCCAGCCGGAGCGCGGTATGCATCGGGACGGCGATCGCCACCAGTCGCGCACGCGCGATCGTGTTGTCATCCAGTGGCTCGACGCTGGTATCCACCGCCTCCGGCGCGTAGCCCGCGCGCGCGAGCAGGGCGAGCGGCGAGGCCAGACTCAACGGCTGGTGGCCCAGCTCATAGCACGACACCAGCAGAATTTCGCCGGGCGCTCTCACTTGCGCGCGGGAGCGGGGGACCCACCCTTGCTCTGCGGCGCCGCGCCGCCTTTGGCGCTGGGGGGTGCCCAGCCTTCGGGCATTTGCGCGTTCTCACCAAAGAAAAACTCTTCCATCTCGCGCCGCAGCAACGTTCGCGACTCGGGATCGCCCATATTTAGCTGGTAATGGTTGATGAGCAGCTTCGCCTGTTCATTCCACAGATCCATAGCCTGCCGCGAGATGTTCTCATACACGCGTTGCCCCAACTCACCGGGAAAAGGCGGCTTTTCCAGACCTGGCAATTCCTGACCCAACTTGACACACTGCACCATTCGTGGCATGGATATGGCTCCCATCTCATACGGCATTTGAGGGTTAAGTCGCGTTTGCGTCGTGGCGACGCTGCGCTACGGGTGTAGCGTAGCGCCGCTCTCGGCCTCGTGATGCGCAACACCTTCACCCGACCCGCGTATTAGCTCTACGCGTTCAGGCTATCATCTTCTAGTATAGGACATTGAAGCCGGCAATTGCTCCGCTCTCAGAAGGTCGTGCAGCGCATGCCAAGTACCCTACCACCATCTGGGTCGGAACAAACACCGGCCGTGCTGTTTTTCGGCACGCTGGGAGCCTTTTCGCTGCCGCCGCTGCTTGCCCTGCTCGCGGCTGGCGTGGAGGTGCGCGCGGTGGTGATGCCAGCGGCGCGGGCCGACCCGATGGAAGCGCCCATCCGCTATGAGCGTCCGCCGCCGCCCCCGCGCGCGACACTGCCCCTGCTCACGCGCTATCACCAGCCGTCCATCGTCACCATGGCTTGGGAACGGGGCATCCCGCTGCTGCTGGCCGCGCGCGAACGCGATCCGCTCGCCCTCCGTACGCTGGCTGCCTACGACGCCGATGCGCTCTGCGTAGCGTGCTGGCCGCGGCGCTTGCCAGCGCCGCTGCTAACGCTGCCGCGCCTGGGGGCGCTCAACCTGCATCCTTCCCTGTTGCCCGCGCACCGGGGCCCCGCG
>DASYGC010000321.1:0-2199 GCA_036000225.1 Ktedonobacterales bacterium
CCGCTGACGATCCGTGAAGGGGTAGAGAATGGCGAGCAGGTCGAGCACCCTGCGGCCCCAGGAGGGTGCTACCTCCGTCTGCCCGCTCACACGCGGTCCCAGCGCGAGCAGGCCCAGCAACTCGCCCTGGCTGGCGAGCGGCAGGAGCAGTTCGACTCCGTGCTGGCGCAGGCGTCGCAAGGCGGGCGAATCCAGTTGTAGCTGGTCGAGCTCCAGCGTACTCGGGTGATCCAGGGCGAACGCCAGCAGGGGATCCTGGTCGGCCACCACGGCGGTTGCGTTGGCGGCTGGCAGCATGGCCCAGTTCCATTGATCGTCCGCGGCTGCCAGTGGCGCAGACGCGGACTGACCCGGTGGCGCGGCTGCCGGTGGCGCGACTATCAGCGACGCGGGTGGCATACCTACCGCAACATGGATGGGCAGGCGCACCCACAATGCGACGGATTGCGGGCGCAACAGCCGTTGAACCACCGTGAGGAAACGATCGTTCACCTGCTCCTGATCGATCTCTTCGCGCAGCGTGGCAGTGAACGCGGCGATGCTCTGGCTCGTCGCGTCATGCTGTATGTGGAAGATCTGCTCCAGGAAGTTCAGGAGTAGCACGCGCAGCGGCTCAAAGATCACGGCCGCCGCCAGAGTGGTGGTGACGACAATGATTTCGGCGGTCTTGGTGTCGTGGGTGAAAAGCTCCCAGCCGGTAATGCCCCCAAAGTACAGCAGGGCAACGCCGGTCGTGAGCAGCAGCGCCTTGAGGCTATCGAGCTGGGAACGCGCGGTGATGGCCGTGATCACGATACTCAGGCCCACCGGCAGCAGAATGAACAGCACATCAGAGCGCACAATGGCGATTGTCAGGGCGAAGAGCCCACCAATCACACTGATGCCTCGGACATAGCGCAGGACGGCGAGCCAGCGCCGGCGCGTGCGCGTGCGCGGCTTGCGCGCCGCGGCCGGTGTCCCGACGGTGCGCGCCGTCACCTGGAATGTCGCCATCGCTCACTCCTTGGCACCTCTCCCCCCGCCCCCGCCCCGGCGCGGGGCAGGGGTCCAGTGGATGGCTGTTGCTCTGGCTGCTTCCGCTGCGCGAGGAGAGGGTCCAAAGGGTGGTAAGGCTATTCTACGATCACCGTCAGGTTCATCCCTGGATGCACGAGACAGTAGATATGGTAGGTGCCCACGGTGGTGAAAGGTCCAATCTCGACACTGTTGCCACTGACATGCACATTGTCGACCACCGGGGCGGCAGATTCGCGTCCTGATTTGGCGACGCCGTTCTGCCAACTGCCGTTGACGAGGATGTGCACCGCCGAGGTGTTATCTACCAGCAGCAGCTTCGCGCCTTTGGGAATGGTCACTGAAGATTCGACGAAATTGCCAGCGCCCATATACACGGTCGGCACGCCGTTGGTGAAGATGGTGCCACCACCCGCGGGCAGCGGAGGCGCTGCCACCGCGCCAATGAAGAGCGCACCGATAACCATCCCAGCGACGACGCTCGCGGCGGCCGGCAACCAGCGCGGCGCGCGCGGATCACTGCCGCGGTAGGTCCGTACGGCAGCGGCGATGCTGGCGCCCAGCGCCACGATGGCCAGGGCGCTGGCGAACACGACGCCGACAAAGTGACCATAGCCACCGTTCGGTCCCTTGGGGATCGCCAGACTCTCGACGGCGTACGGCTCGGTGAAGACGAGGAAGAGGTTATAGGCCCCCAGCACGCTGCTCACGATCGGCGCCCAGCGCAACCTGGTGGCGAGGATGCCCGCGCTCGCCAACGCGAGCAGCGTGGTGGTGACGATGTCGCGGCTGGGAGCGCCACTGCCGATGGTAATGGCGATGGCGCCGGCAATGCCACCGAGTCCCGCCACCAGGAAGGCCCAGAACGCGATGCGGGTGAGCGCCGCGGGTGGTTGGCGAGTGAGCAGAGATGGTGGCGATGATGCGGTGTTGGTCGTGGGTGGTGTGTTGGGCGATGTCGTGGTCATGTGGTGATCCTTCCTGGCTGGTGTGTGCCGTATCCAGCGGGCGCTCTCCTCGGCACCATGGAAGTATAGGCCGGAAAGCCTGCCCCAACCAGTGAGGATCATCAAGACCTGCGCGTGACAAATGTCATATGCACACGCCGTGGGTGAACGCTGGCTCATCCGTAGGGGCGTACATCCGTACGCCCAGCGCTCGCCCACCCCCCCCTCCGCGATTGGC
>DASYGC010000322.1:0-1656 GCA_036000225.1 Ktedonobacterales bacterium
CGCACAGGATCCAGCAGGCATTGGCTAGCGTCAGGGTCGCGTGACGGACCGCATGCCAGGCGCCTGTCGCATCGAGCGTCTCGATCTCACTCTGCCTGAGGACGACGCGATCGGCGGGGCCGGTGGTGCTCACCGCCTCCACATGGGCGGGCAGCGGCCAGCGCGGCGCTGAGGCAGGCGCGGGGGATGATGGTACTATCGTGGCATGCCGCGCGACCAGATCACGCGACGCAGTGCCGCCGGTCGCGGTGTTGCTCGCCAGCGCGGCTGGGCGCAGGTAGACCTGGCGCCGCAACCGTTGTAGTTCTAGACGGTTGGCGACGCGCACTCGTCGCTGTCGCAAGCGGCAGGCCTGGTCCAACTCGTTCGCGAACGCCGTGGCGTTGGCGGCAAGCTGATCGTGATCCAGACGCAGGTCCGCGATCTGCCGCTCCAGGCGGGCCTGACGCTCCGTATCGCTGTGCATCGCGGCCTGAGTGGTGGCATGTGTGGTCTCCTCGCGCATGGCCAGCATCTCCATCCGCTGTTCCAGGCCGGCCAGGCGGGTCGCGTACGTGGCCGGTCCGCGCGCCAACTCCAACGAAAGCGCTTCGAGCCGCTGCTCGATGGCGGTCAGGCGCGCCTCGGCGGACGAGGTGTCGCCGCCCAGCAGAATCGCGCGCAAGGTGTTCACACCGCCAGGCGCGGGCGGTGCGGCCACGTCCGTGTCGCGGCTCGTGGCCGCACCGGGCCCGGTATCTGGCAGGCGCACGCCAGTGCTAGCCGGCATGGGCGGGGCATCCGCCGCGTGCAGTGCGGCATCCGCTGTGGATGGGCGCCTGCTCCAATCCGCATCGATGCTTCCCATCGGAAACCTCCTCACCGCGGTTGATTGCCGAACGATTGGTTGTTGTGCCGGACAGTCATCCCGACGCGCGCCTGACCAGCCGACCAGCGCATCGCCAGGACCGGCGTGCTCCGGCGCACGCCGGTGCGCTGTCGGCGCGCCCATTGGGGGCGCCGCCCTTGAGGGGAGTATGCCGCCGCAAGCGGGGCCGGTACTGAGCAGCGCATGCTGGCGACCAAACGCCGCGTGTACATCTGTATCAAGTACTATCATACACCGTAACGCGAGAGCGACAATGGACAGTTCACCACGTTCGGTCGGTGGGATCAACAGCATCTCGCCGCCTATTTGGCAGGCATGAAGGGTCGTCCGCGGTGGCAGGAGGAGCAATCTGAGCGCCAGGTGGCGCGATGTCTGCCAGAAGCGCCGCAATGCCGGCCAGTCACTCGATTAGCGGTTCGAGAGTGCCGCTTCCGGTTATCCTAACGCCGTGTCCCTGGCCGGTTTGTGGTATAATCCGCAATGGTGTGCCCAACGCAGAGAGCCGCGCGTTGGGAGAAGGGTTGTCCACGCGTGTGCCGCCTGGCCCCTGCTGGTCATCGCCGTACGCGTTGTACGTCGCCGTGTAAGACCCGATCTGGACGGCTCTTCTCGCCTGCGAAAAGGGTACTCATCATTTCTATGCAACTCGATCAGCGCGATCTTCTCGGCCAGGATGTCGCCGACATGCGGACCGCTCCCTCGCTCACCACACGCTCCGATCTGCGCAACATTGCCATTATTGCTCACGTCGATCACGGCAAAACCACGCTGGTGGATGGACTGCTCAA
>DASYGC010000323.1:0-2532 GCA_036000225.1 Ktedonobacterales bacterium
TCATGATCTTGTAGACCGTGTCGGCCAGCTGCTCCGCGGCGAGGCTCTTGGCGCCGCGCTGCTCACGAGGCAGCCCTGGCAGCTCCACGCGGATGCGGCCGGGGTTGGCGCCGAAGATGATGAGGCGGTCGGCCATCCGCACGGCCTCGTTGATGTTGTGGGTGACCATCAAGATCGCGCGGGTAGGGATTGTGCGCGCGTGCCACAGATCGAGCAGCTCATGCCGCAGGTTCTCGGCGACCAGCACGTCGAGCGCCGAAAACGGCTCGTCCATGAACAGGACCTCAGGCTCGACGACCAGCGCCCGCGCGAAGCCCACGCGCTGCTTCATGCCACCGGAGAGCTCGCGCGGATAGGCCGACTCGAAGCCGTCCAGCCCGATCAGATCAATCGCCGCCAGTGACCGCTCGCGCCGCTGCTGTGGCGCAAGCTCCTTGGCGAGCAGGCCCAGCTCGACATTCTCCAGCACGGTCAGCCAGGGATAGAGGGCGAAGCTCTGAAAGACGATCGCGATCTGGGGGTTGGGGCCAGCGAGCGGCTCGCCGTGCGCGAGCACCTCGCCGCGCGAGGGCGCGACCAGCCCCGCGAGGATGCGCAGCAACGTGGATTTGCCGGAGCCGGAGGGGCCCAGCAGCGCGACGAATTCGCCGGCGCGCAGCTCCAGCGTGACGTCGTCAAGCACTAGCACATGCTGCTCCTGCTCGCCATAATACTTGCTGAGGTCGCGGCCAGCCAGCAGCACGCCAGTCGCCGCGCCGCGCGCCGTGGTATCGCTCTGAGAGGTCATTGGCGTCTCGCTTTCGTTTGCGCGCATCGTAGGCCGCGCGTACTGTACTATGCCACTCGCTCGTGCGGGTTAGTCGAGACGGAAGCGCTGCTCGGCAAGGCGGAAGAGCCGGCGCCAGACGAGGCGGTTGATGGCGACGACAATCGCCGCCATCACCAGCGTCGCGGCCAGCAGCAGCGCGTAGTGCTCGCTGTTCGCGCTTTGCGCGATCAACGCGCCCAAGCCGACGGTGCTGTAGGTCTGGCCGTTGAAGCTGACGTATTCCGAGACGATGCTCGCATTCCAGGCGCCGCCCGACGCGGTAATCAAGCCCGTGACCAGCGAGGGGAAGATTGCCGGCAGAATCAGCAGCCGCCAGCGACGCCAGCCGCGCAGACGGTAGACCACCGCCGCCTCGCGCAGGTCGCCGGGGATTGCCATCGCGCCCGCGATCACGTTGAAGAGCAGATACCACTGCGTGCCAAGGAGCATCAGCGCGACGGCGGCCAGATTGAGGCCGCCGGGCAGCCCCAGCAGCACGAGCAGCAGCGCCGGGAAGAGCGCCGTCGCGGGCACCGATGCCACCATCTGCACGAATGGCTGCGCGCGTCGCGCCAGGCGGGGATTCAAGCCAATGGCAACGCCTAACGGCACCGTCCAGGCGACCCCGATGGCCAGCGCAACGACCGTCCGCAGCAGCGTCGCGCCCGCGCCAACCAGTAGCAGCCCCCAGTCGGCGAGCGAGAGCTGCGCGAGCAGCCGCGCGGCGGCGAGCGATCCCACAACGGCGCCCAGCACGGCCAGCCCCGCGAGGGCAATGCCGGCGACGCGACGCCACGAGAGCCGTCGGGTGAGCCGCGACAGCCACCCGTCCGGTTTGCTCGCCACCGAACGGACGGCGGGATGGACGGCGCGAGCGCGTGTGGCCGTCACGCGGCGGCCGCGGGCGAGCCAGCGTTCGATTTCCTCCGCGGCCGGTGCCAGCAAGTGGCTGCCGAGCCAGTCGAGCAGCGCCGAGCGCCGCAGCGCCCGCAGCACCGCCGAGCGCGGCGTCTCCCCGGACGCCGTCTGCTCCAGCTTGAAGCGGTCGGACCAGGCGATCAGCGGACGCCAGAGGAGCTGGTCGAGCAGCACAATGACGGCGATCAGCGCGGCCAGCCCCAGCAGCAGCGCGCCGACATCGCCGGCGTTGGCCGCGGTCGCCAGGTATGAGCCAAGGCCGGGAAGCTCGAAATTATGGCTGCCGAGGGTGAACTGCTCCGCCGCGATCAGAAAGAACCAGCCGCCGGCCCAGCTCATCATCGAGTTCCAGACCAGGGGAATGGCGCCGAACGGCAGCTCCAGGCGGGTGAAGCGCTGCCAGGCGGAAAGGCGATAGATGCTGGCCGCCTCGCGCAGCTCCTTCGGCACGGTTTTGAGCGACTGGTGGAAGCTGAAGGCCATGTTCCAGGCCTGGCTGGTGAAGATCAGCAAGATGGCCGCCAGCTCTAGCCCGGTCTGGCTGCGCGGGAAGAGCGCCACCAGTGCCAGCACGACGCCCGGCAAGAAGGAGAGAATCGGAATGCTCTGGAGGATGTCGAGCAGCGGGATCATGGCGCGCTCGGCGGCGCGACTGGCCACGGCGATCCGGGCATAGGCCAGGCTGAAGGCCAGCGAGAGCAGGTAGGCGAGCGCCATGCGCAGCGTGGAGAGGCCCGCGTACCCCGGTAGCGCGGCGGGCGAGAGATCAATGTGCGTGCTGGGCGTCAGTGGGGCTGCCCAGCGTC
>DASYGC010000324.1:0-5496 GCA_036000225.1 Ktedonobacterales bacterium
GGCGATTCAGGATGGCCTCATAGACCTCCTGCAACTCGCTAAGGGTGAACTCGTTGGGCAGCAGTTGGAAGCCGATGGTGGTGTATTCGAGCTTGCCTTGTAGCCGCTGCAGGGTGTAGGTCAGGATTTTATGGTGATCGAAGGCCAGTTCATCCGGCAGGGCAAACAAGGGAAACCAGGTGGCGGCGGCGGCATCATCGGCGGCTTTGAGGCGTAGGCGGTCGCTGCGTAGCAGGGCATAGTAGACGACGGTGATCACGCGCGTGCGCGGATCGCGACCCGGGTCGCCGAAGGTATAGAGCTGTTCGAGGTAGACCGCGCCGACGCCGGTTTCCTCCTTGAGTTCGCGCCGGGCGGCAGTTTCGAGCGATTCATCGGGGTTGACGAAGCCACCGGGAATGGCCCACAACCCCGCGAAGGGCCAGTGCTTGCGCTTGACGAGCAGCACCTCGAGCCGGCCGTTTCGCAGAGTGAGGATGACGACATCGACGGTGACCGAGGGGCGCTCGTACTTGCTGGGATCGTAGGCGGCGTGCGCGGCCGCCTCGGCAGGTGAAGCGGCGGTGGATGTCGCGGGCTGATCCGCGGGCTGGTCCGCGGGCTGGTGGTCGCCAGGGGTCGAACGCCGTGTCGTGCGTGCCATATGAACGCCTCCCGCCGCGGCGGCCAGCTAATCGGCGCCGGGAGCGCCACGCAGGGCGCTGCTCACACGGTAGCGCGCGGCAGGGGCGGTGTCAAGACAGCCCGCATCATCAGCAACGCCCACCACGCGCCACTGGCGACGGCCACTCGCGTGGTGGGCGCGCGGTCGGATCGGGTGGCAGGATCACAAGTTGCGGCATTCACATTAGGGGGAATCAGCGCGGTGCTGGTGTCAAATAGAACCTGCAGCGCTTCATGCCCACACGCGTAACTTGCTTTGCCGCTGAGCCTTGCAAGGCAATCCCGACCAGTGGCGTGCCAGCGACCCCGCCGCACCTGGCAACCAGCAGCCGCAGCTTCATGTTCCATTGCGACGGTTCCCGCAGGTCGGGTTTCTGAGAGGCCTGGCGTATCTGGTACGATGTGGCACTGGTAGCTTGTAGCGGGAAGGCTTGCGTGCCAACGGCTCCGCGCCTACAATCATGGGCACGAGAGAGGGAGCGGCATGCATCCAAACGAAGCGGTGATCGCCAGATTCTACGACGCGTTCGCGCGCCACGACGCGGCGGGCATGGTGGCATGCTATCACCCTGATGTCACGTTTTCCGACAATGTCTTTGGCGACCTGCAAGGTCCACGGGCCGGTGCGATGTGGCAGATGCTGGCCGAACGCGGCAAGGATCTGGAGGTCAGCGTGCGCGACATCCACGCGGATGAGAGCGGTGGCTCGGCACATTGGGATGCGCGCTACACCTATACGGGGACCGGACGCAAGGTGCTCAATCGTGTGGATGCGCGCTTCGAGTTTCAGGCGGGCCAGATCATCGCGCATCGCGATCGCTTCAATCTGTGGCGCTGGGCGGCGCAGGCGCTCGGCCCTAGCGGGCGCTTGCTGGGCTGGACGCCGTTCATGCGGCGGGCGATCCAGCGCAACGCGCAACTGACGCTCGATCGCTACCTGGCGAGCAGAGAGTCACAGGCATAGCGGCGGCATGGTCGCCCCGATCGCCCCGATCGTGCCGGTCGCGATCAGGACATCAACCGCGCGGCCAGCGCGGCTGCTGTGACCACGCCGCAAGCGGACACCCCGCGCACAGCGCCGCACGCGTGCGGTGTGCCCGCGTGCTGGTAATTGCCGCGCTCGCTGGCTCCGTGGTAGTATGGCGGCACAGGCCGTTCCAGTTGGCGCTGGTTCACTGGCTGACTGAATGGGTCGGGTGGCGTGCCGAGGGGTGTGTTGTATCCAGGCGGGGAAAGAGCAAGCGCTATGCGGGTCGTCTCGCGGCTGGCCGATGTCACCACGCGCGAAGGGGCGGTGCTGACGATCGGCTTCTTTGACGGCGTGCATCGTGGCCATCAGCAGCTCGCCCAGCGAACGGCGGAGCTGGCGAGACGGCAGCGCGCCCGCGCGGTGGCTGTCACCTTCTGGCCGCATCCAATGGCCATTCTCCAACCGGAGGAACCGCTCAGCTTGCTTACCACACTCGAAGAGAAGCTGGCGCTTCTGGAGGCGCTGGACACGCTCGATCTGGTGGTGGTGATACCGTTCACCCCTGATCTGGCGCTGCAATCGCCTGAGGCGTTTCTGGGGTCGTTGCGCGACCGGTTCGATATTCGGGCGATGGTCGAAGGTCCCGACTTCCGCTTCGCTCACGAGCGCCAGGGTACACTCGACTGGCTACGCCACGTCGGTGAAGCCGGGGGGTTCAGCGTCGAATCGCTGGAGGTGCGTTCGGGCGGCGAGCGGATCAGCAGCACGCGGATTCGGCGACTGGTCGCGGATGGACAGGTGGAGGCCGCCGCGGAACTGCTGGGAGCTCCGTATCGCCTCGTGGGCACGGTGATCCAGGGCGACCAAAGGGGGCGGCTGCTCGGGTTTCCTACCGCCAATTTGCGGGTGGATCCCATCAAGCTGGTGCCGGGTCATGGGGTGTATGCCGTGCGGGCAATGGTGGCGGGGGAAGCGCCAGCCACCCGCCGCGCCGTGGCGAATGTGGGGGTGCGGCCAACCTTTGGCGAGGGGAGGACGCCGCTGGTCGAAGTGCATGTGCTCGACGCTACCCTGGACCTGTACGGCCAGCCACTGCGCACTGAGTGGATTGCCCGCCTGCGCGAGGAGCGACGCTTCGAGGGCCTGGAGGCGCTCAAAGCGCAGATCGGCGCTGATGCCGCGCAAGTGCGGAACATGCTGACCGAGGGCGGCGGGGCCACCGAAGATGGACGCCAGGACGCGAACGCACAAACCAGCACGGAGGTTCACCCGTACATCCCAACGTAGTAGTGCGATGGGGTACACTACGGTATATCCGGTCGCAGGAGCAGAAGGGGGTATAGGCGATGAACGCCAGGCGCAAACGCAACGTCATGGAACGCATCGAATCGGCTATTGGCGGCATGGTTGAAGCGCCGTTCCGCGTCTTTCGCAGCCGATTGCATCCGGCCGTGATCTCACACAAACTCGAAAACGCGATGGATCGCAACCTGATGATCCTGCATCGCCAGCGCATCGCTCCCAATGTCTACGATGTGTTTCTCAGCTCACGCGACTACCAGCAGTTCCAGGAGTTCCAACAAACACTGGTCAAGGATTGGCAGGACGGGCTGATCGAGACCGCGCGCAATCGAAGCTACAAGCTGACCACGCGCCCGGTGGTGCTCTTGCACGAGACCGCCAGCGCACCTGTCGGGCAGGTGCGGGTCCAGGCGCATCTGGCCGAGGCCCAGCCCGGCGGCGGCGGCCTGGAAGAGCTGGATGAAGGGCTGGATGTGACGCGTTCGTTGAATCCCGACGAACGGGTGCAGCTTGCCGAGCAGATTGCGCAGGCGCAGGCACAGGCCAAGGCGCCGCCGCAAGCGATTCCGCCCGCCTGGTTGACACTGCGACAGGCCAACGGAGGCGGCCAGTCGTACCGCATGGAGCGTCCCATCATTCACATCGGGCGCCACAGCGACAACGATGTCGTCGTCAACGACAAGCGCGTTTCGCGCTATCACGCGCAGATTCGCTTCGAGCGGGGGCAGTTTGTGCTCTACGACCTCGCCAGCCTGAACGGCATTGGCATCAATGGCGTGCTTACTCATGGACCGGTGGCACTGCAAGACGGCGACCAGGTCGCCGTGGGCAACCACAACTTCGTCTTTCAGCGGGGGTAGTCGCGGATGCAATTGAGCCAGGTATTACAAAACCTGCTACAACTGAATAACTTCCTGTTGCTGGTACGCATCGGCATCGTGGTGCTGCTCTACTTTGTCGTGCTCCAGGTGGTCGGCGTGGCCCGACGCGATATGCGCCAACTCGCCGTAGCGGATCGCAACGGCGGCGGCACGCGTGGCCGGCCGATTGTGGGCCATCTTGTCGTGACTGACAATGGCTCCACGCCACTAATCCCCGGAAGCCGGATCCCCCTCGAGGCGGTGACGACGCTGGGTCGCTCACCCACCTCCAGTATCCCGTTGGAGAGCAAGTTTGTGTCGGAGGACCACACGCGCATCATCTATAAAGATCGTTCGCTCTGGGTCGAGGATATGGGCAGCAAGAATGGGACGTACGTGAATGCGCAAGAGGTCAAACAGTCAGTGGCTGTTCGGCCGAACGATTTGCTGCAAGTCGGCGACGTTCGCTTCAAAATCACGGTCTGACGGAGGCGTCTACGGATGATCAATC
This sequence comes from Ktedonobacterales bacterium, assembly GCA_036000225.1. Taxonomy (GTDB): domain Bacteria; phylum Chloroflexota; class Ktedonobacteria; order Ktedonobacterales; family JADMIN01; genus DASYGC01. The sequence goes on from DASYGC010000324.1 coordinate 4,307, forward strand.
GCCATCGCTACCGCTGGACCGAATTGTATTTGTTGCTCATCCCAGCCGCCTTTTTGCTGCTGGGAACAGTGGATCTGTTGATCCTGAAATCCAAGCCATCGATCATCTCGCAGAAGACGCTGCCGACACTTGATGCGCTGCTGCCGACGCTTGGTCTGATCGCCGTGCTGGCGGGCGTGCATTTGGTGCTCTGTTTCATCGCGCCCGATGCCGACCAGACGTTGTTGCCGCTGGCGGGGACACTGGCCAGTCTGGGCGTGCTCATGGCCACACGTCTGGGGCCGGATCTAGGCCAGAATGATCTGGGAAGCAAACAGTTGGGCTGGGTACTCGCGGGCCTCGTCTGCTGCGTGATCACGGTGCGGCTGACACGGAGCCTGCGCTGGCTGCGCCTGTATAAATATAGCTGGGCGGCGCTAGGCATCGTCCTGGTGGCAGTCGCGCTGGTGCACGCGCGCAACGTCGACTTCAACACCCCCGGTCGCGACACGCTCGGCATCGGCCCAGGAAGCTTTCAGCCCTCGGAGCTGCTCAAGATCTGCCTGATCATTTTCTTTGCTGGCTATCTCAGCGAGAACCGCGAATTGTTGATCTCGGGCGGCTACCGCATCGGTCGGTTCGCGCTGCCGCCACCGCGCCAGCTGGGGCCGCTACTCGTGATGCTGGGTATCTCGCTGCTGATCTTCGTCGGCCTGCGCGAACTGGGCCTGGCGTTGCTCATCTTTGGCCTCTTTCTGTCGATGCTGTGGGTGGCCAGCGGGCGTGTCACATATGTCTTTGGCAGCGTCGCTCTCTTTGCGGTAGGCGCCTTTGTGGCCTATTCCAGCATCAGCTATGTACGCGATCGGGTCGCCATCGTCTTCACGGCCTTCCAGCCGACAGTGGAGCCCTACAAAGGCTATCAGATCGTGCAGGGGCTGATCGCGTTTGGCGCCGGCGGCGTGTTTGGCCAGGGATTGGGCCAGGGCAATCCGTGGATGGTTCCGGCGGTGAGCACTGACTATATCGCCTCGGCGATCGGTGAAGAGTTGGGGCTGGCGGGCTTGCTGGCGGTGATTGCGCTCTTCCTGCTCTTGATCTACCGCGGCATGCGCATTGGGATGCTCTCGCGCGACCCCTTCAATCAGTTGCTCGCGGTCGGGCTGACTTCAGTCTTCGCGCTGCAGACACTGGTGATCCTGGCCGGCAAT
>DASYGC010000325.1:0-3412 GCA_036000225.1 Ktedonobacterales bacterium
ACATCAAAGACGATTGGCGCAACAGCGGGACACCCCAGCGCGTTACTTCAGCAACTAGGCAAGGTAGCGTGGATGGTTGGCGTTGCGCTCTGGCGCCTGAGTCTGCCAGTGATGCTGTTCTTTGTGGCGATACTCCCGCGATGGTCGCTGGCGCACACGCTTGATCTCATCACCGATGAAAGCACCTATATCCGCATCGGACGGCTCGATTACACGTTGCTCATCAATGGGCGGCTCGCGAATCCGAAGTGGCTGATCAATTATGAGGCGCCGTCGCTGCCGAAGATCCTGATGGGCTTTGGTTCGATCTGGGCCTCACAACATCGTTCCCCAGGCGATTGGTTGATCGGCGCGCGCATCCCCGGCGTCATTTTGGGATCGCTGTTTGTCGTGCTCATCTACTGGCTGGCGCGGCCGATTTTTGGCAAACTCCCCGCGCTCTTTGGCGCGCTGGCGCTGGCGCTCAGTCCATGGGTCGCCTATTTCTCCGCCATCGCCTATCTGGATAGCTATCTGCTCGGCTTCGTGACGCTCGCGATTCTCGTGACCTGGCATGCCGTGCGCCACCCATGGTTATTCCTGGTCGTTGGGATGCTGCTGGGCTTGAGTTTCGACTCGAAGTATACCGGCTCGTTCGCCCTGCTCCCCATCGGCGCATACCTCGCCTATTACTACGCTTTTCGGGCGCATCAGCGGCCACCAAAGCATTTGTTGCTGCTCCCGGTGGCGGCATTGCTGACCATCTACATCGCCGATCCCGCCATCTGGGTCTCTCCCATAGATCGTCTGGTAGATGGCATCGTATTCCAGTGGGACCATGCGGCCCGCGGGCACTCGGTTTTCCTCAACGGTCTGGTGTGGGATCATGTGCCGCCCGGTGAGGTCGTCTTCATCCTCGTCGCCAAGATGAGCCTGTTCATTTGCATCCCCGCGCTGCTGGCGCTGCCCTGGGCGCTCACCCGTATCATTCGGGCGAAGGGCCAGCCCAGCGGTCGTGATGAGCGTGCGGCGTTCGTCTTCTTCTGGCTCTTTGGGATGCTGCTCCCATTCGGACTGCTCAATATCGTCGTGGGCACGCATTATATGCTGCCACTGGCGCCAGCCATCACGTTTATCGGCGCATGGGCCTTGCTGGGCGCGTGTCGCTGGACTGGCCCTCGCCTGGTCGCCTGGGGAGAACGTGGTTTGGCGGCGCTTCGCCCTCATATGCGCGCGACTGTTATGCTACCATCAGTATCTCTGCCGCGCTGGGCCGCTGCGACGCGCAAATACTTCACCCAGCGGCGGATACGCCAGCTTGGGGCGCAGGTATTGATCCTCGCGGCGTGTGTGGCGATGACTGTTCCGCCGCTTACCGGCTTGCTGGGTGTCTCGCAGGCTGAGGGCTACACCAGCGAATGGCTCAACGGCGAGAACTCCTCGCTCCAGGTGGCCTACCCCGCCTATGCCGATGCCACGCAGTGGGTCACTGATCACACAAAAGGCTGGGTGACGGTGACGCTTGTCGGCACGCCTGGGACGCTGGACTACTGGATGATGACGCGCCAATACCTCTATCCTGAGCGCATTCGCCTCGTTCCCTCGAGTGTAGATATGGGGCAGGCGTATGTGCCTCCAAGCGTGCCCGTTGGGCGGCCTCTCTACCTCATCTGGCCCGCCCACCTGATCCAACGCCAGTTTCCGACGTTGCCGGACTGGCAGAGCAAAGTTGTTGGAACGATCAAGGGTGGTAGCACCATCTATTGCTACATCATCCGCGTCCAGTAACAGGGTCTTTTCATGCTAACGCAGATCAAGTAGACTGTGCAGTATGAGCAAGACAGACGAGCGCTATGAAGCGCCAGCGGGATCGTTACGGGGCGCGCTGGAGACGCTGCCGGATGTGCGGCGCGGCCAAGGCAAGGTGCATCCGCTGGGCGGGATGCTGGCCTTGTCGGTCTGCGCCCTGTTGTGCGGCTGCCGCAGCTTGTATGCCATCAGCCAATGGGGACGGGAGTGCGACCCGGAGATCCGGGTGGCGCTGGGGTTACGGCGGGAGCGGGGGCCGAGTGTGGCGACGCTGCATCGCGCCTTTCGTCGCCTCGACCACGCCGCCTTTGAGCAGGTGCTGGGCCAGTGGTTCGCGCAGCAGGGGCTGGAGCCAGATGAGGCGCTGGCGATTGACGGCAAGACGCTGCGCGGCATCCACGGGGAGGAAATCCCCGGCGTGCATCTGGTCGCCGCCTTCGCGCACCAGACGCGCGTGGCGCTGGCGCAGGCCGAGACACTGGGCAAGGGACATGAGTTGGCCGGGGTACACGCGGTGCTGGCGGCGTTGCCTGCACGCCTGCTCAGCGGACGGGTGGTGACCGGCGATGCGCTCTTGGCGACGCGCGGGCTGTGTCGGCAGATCGTGCGAAAAGGGGGCACTATTTCGTCGTCTTGAAAGAGAATCAGCCGTTGACCCTGGAGGCGGTGGCCTTCAGTTTTGCCGATCCCTGGACTCCACGCGCGCGGGTGGTGGTGAGTGGGGAACGGCATGGCGGCCGCGAAGAGCGCCGCACGCTGGAGGCGTCCACGGAGGTGGTTCCCTAATCTGGATCTGGCGCAGCGCGAGCGGCTGGATCGGGAAGAGGGGGAGGCGGGCACGATTGCGGGCTGGCCCGCGCTCGCCCAGGTCTGCCGCATCCATCGGGAGGTCGAGTATGTCAGCGGGAAGCGTGCCGGGGACACCACCAGCGAGTGGGCGTATGCGTTGACCAGTCTGCCGCCCGCGCAGGCCGATGCGGCGCGCCTGGAACAGCTCTGGCGCGGACACTGGCAGATCGAGAACGGCCTCCACTACGTGCGCGATGTCACACTGGGCGAGGATGCGTGTCAGGTGCGCGCTGACCACGCGCCGGCCAATCTCGCCGCCTGTCGCAATGCCGCGCTCAATCTGCTCCGCCGGGCAGGCGTCACCAATGTCGCCGCTGCGGTACGCCGACATGCGATGTATCCTCGCGAGGCGCTCACCTTGTTGGGGCTTCACCTAGCATGAAAAGACCCTGTCTCTCCTCACACTGTTGCACACACGATTCGCTGGCTGTAGTAGAGCGATGCGCGCTGCTGTGGTGAAGCCGCCCGCACGTTAGCCCAATATCTGGAATCGCACGAGTTGCTTCCCTCCAATCGGAGCAGGACTGTTTGCGTTGATGAACCAGAGCGCCTTATCTGGCCCGACCACGGGTTGACTTGGGAGCATACTGTTTGGAAGAGGGTAAGTGGTGATGGTTCCACTCATCGTGATCTGCCCCATGAAGTTGCGTCCATTGTCACTTCCCGTGAACCACATCGTGCCGTCTGGCCCCTCTACAAGCCCCCCAACCAATTGCCCTGGCTTGAGAAGGGAAAACGCGGTGGGAAATCGAGGAGATGAGAGACATCCGATGCA
>DASYGC010000326.1:0-7668 GCA_036000225.1 Ktedonobacterales bacterium
TGTCACCCGCGAGCAGTTGGCCGAGCAAACCTCACAGGCCCGCAAGCTCGGGCGCGAGCGCTATACTGAGCTGAGCGGCCAATTACGCGAACGCTATGGCGACGCATGGGTGCAGGCGCGCGAAGCTTTTCAGAAGGCGCAGGATCAGATCCTCAACCAGTATACTTCCACCAAGAACGGCCGCGAATAGCCCCGCGCGGCAACCCACCACGTCGTGAACGCAACGGACGTGACCACGCGTAGGCAACTGCCTGCGCGTCGTTGCGTCTTGGAGCCGAGGAGACAACATGGCGCGCATCATTGAAGGTGAGCGTATCGCCCGTCAGGGACGAATCACCGTTGCGTGTTCGGCAATCATCTTCGATGCGCCGCGGCAGAAGGTTTTGCTGACCCAACGCAGCGACAACGGACGCTGGTGTCTGCCTGGCGGCCACATGGAGCCCGGCGAAAGCGCCGCCGAGGCCTGCGCGCGCGAGGTGTGGGAAGAGACGGGGCTGCGCGTTCTCGTGGGCAGGCTTATCGGCATCTACTCCAATCCGCACCGCCTCCTCACCTATGCCGATGGCAACCAGTATCACCTGGTGGCTTTTAGCTTTGAAGCAACGCCCGTAGCTGGCACGCTGGGTCTGAGCGATGAAACGACCGCGGTTGCCTACTTCACACCCGCCGACCTCGCCGCACTCGATGTGATGGAACATCACCGCGAGCGCCTTGCGGATGCGTTCGCCGGTGAGTCGGCGGCGTTTGTGCGCTGACGCGCGCCGCAGGCAACGAAACGGGGCCCAACTACACTGATGCCATGCCCGATCTTTGACAGCAGGACACTCAAATCGTATACTCTGAGGTGCGGCTACGCTCACTCGTGCCCGGCGACAGCAGATTGCCAATGATACCAGGCAGAGCGATGAGCACACCCGGCACGATTCGGCGCCACACGGGAGGCGCCAGACAGGCAGGTGGGAGTGAAGCATGGCAGATCAGGACAGCGATATGGACCAACAGACGACGTCGGGACAAGTGGGTGGCGCGGCAGGCACCGGTTCGGGCGAACGCGTCGCCCAACTGGAATCGGAGCTGGGGGAAGCGCGCGCGCGCGCCGACGAGAACTGGGATAAGTATCTGCGCGAACGGGCGGAAATGGATAACTTCCGCAAGCGCCAGGATCGTATCGCCGCCGACCGCATCCGGCGCGAGAAGCGCGACTTGCTGCACAAAGTGCTCGAAGTGATGGACAATCTTGACCGCGCGATGCACTACGAAGAGTCGATGGACCGTGAGAGCCTGCACCAGGGACTGCGCATGGTGCAGTGGCAACTCAACGAACTGCTCAAAGGCGAAGGCGTCACCCCGGTGGCGACGGTGGGCCAGCCATTCGATCCACACATCCATGAAGCCATCGACCAGGTCGAAAGCGAAGCGCATGCCGAAGGCATCGTCGCGGAGGAGATTCGCAAGGGATACATGCTCGGCGACGATATGCTCCGTCCGGCGCGTGTCAAGGTGAGCTCAGGCGCGCAGGCCTGACGACCCATGCCGCGTTGCGCGGCTCGCTCGATGAAGGCGAGAGGTGGGATTGGACTACAAGGACTACTACAAGATTCTCGGTGTCAGCAAGAGCGCCTCAGCCGACGACATGAAGAAGGCGTATCGCAAACTGGCGCGCAAGTTTCACCCCGATGTGAATCCGGGTGACAAGACGGCGGAGCAGCGCTTCAAGGAGATCAACGAAGCCTACGAAGTGCTCTCTGATCCTGAAAAGCGCCAGAAATACGATACACTGGGACCTAACTGGCAGGAGCAATTCGGCGCTCCGGCCGCGTCGGGCACGCGTACGCGCAACTATAACTTCCGCTCTGGCACGGGAACGGGCACCAGCAACATTCCCTACGATTTCGAGGATCCCACCGGCTTCTCGGATTTCTTCGAGACGCTCTTTGGCCGGCGTAGCGGCGGCGGCGCGACCACTGGCACGCGCACCAGCGCCCGTCCGACAACCACCAGCGTGATGAGCCGGCCAGGCGAGAACATCGATCAACCGGTCGAGATCACCCTGCAGGAGGCCTATTCCGGGACGACCAAGACCTTTGTCATCCAGGCGCCAGAAACCTGCGCCACCTGCGATGGCACCGGCGAGCGGGGTGGCCGGGTCTGCCCGACCTGCGGCGGAGCGGGCACTATTATGCGCACCAAGCGGCTCGAGGTCAAGATTCCCGTGGGCGTGGATACGGGCGCGCGCGTGCGGGTCGCGGGCGAGGGTCAGCCGGGCGTCAATGGCGGTCCGCGCGGTGATCTCTTCCTGGTGGTCACCTTGAAGCCCGATCCGACCTTCGAGCGCAAGGGCGATGATCTGATCGAAGAGGTGCCGGTGCCGCTCACCACGGCGGTGCTCGGCGGCGAAGCCACTGTCGACTTGCCCGACGGCAAACGCGTGCTCTTGACGATCCCCCCCGAGACACAGAACGGCCAGTCCTTCTTGCTGCGCAACAAAGGGATGCCACGTCTGCGCGGGGGTGGGCAGGGCAACCTGCTGGCTCGCGTCCGCGTGGTGTTGCCCACGCGCCTGTCGCCCAAGGAGCGCGAACTCTTCGAAGAGTTACACCGCGAGCGCGCGGCGAGCTAGGACCGTCACCTGCCCGCCCACGCCAGCACGCCCGCACGCGACCTGGCTACGCGCCATCCGCCAGCTTGAGGGGCAGAGCATGAGCGATCAGGTAAGTACCCACACCAGCAGCCAACTGCCGCCCGGTGGTGCCAACGATGATCCGTCCACCAGCATGGCGACCGAGGCTTCGCCTCTGGCGAGCGACACCTGGTACGTCATCACCGTGGCGGCGCAGCGCGCTGGCGTCCACGAACAGACCCTGCGCCATTACGAGCGCCTGGGCTTGATCTCCCCCGCGCGCCGGGGCACGCGCCCGCGCAGCCAGCGGCTCTACTCGGCACGCGATATCGACCGGGTGATCCACATCCGCGCGCTGGTGGACGATCTGGGCGTGAATCTGGCGGGCGTCGAGACCATCCTCAACATGCGCGACCGTATGGAGGCACTGCGCCGTGAGATGGACCAGGAGTTAGCGCGCCTGCGCCAGGAACACGCGGGCGAGACACGCCGGCTCAAGGCGCTCATCGCGAAACTGCGCGGCTAGATCGGCGCGCACCGCGGTGCAAGGCGGCACCATCGTCACCCTTCACCGCGCCGGGATGCCACCATGCGCCTGAATCTGTGTCCAGAACAGGCCTGCCAGTTCGGCGTAGCCAGCGGTGGAGGGATGAAATCCATCGCGGAACACGAAATCGGGATGCGACGCGAGATCGGAATGGAAAAGATCCACCAGCACCGCGCCGTGGCGTGCGATCGCGGCGTCAATCACCGTATTCCATTGCTCGACCGCCGCACGAATCTGGCTGCCGCTCGCCCCCTGCAGGCAGGGACCCGCCTGCACCGCGCCGTTCTGAAAGAAGGGCAGCAGGCTCATATCAGGCAGGTTGGCCACGAAGACATGTGCGTGTGTCTGCGTCTGGAGCTGGCTGAGCAACGCATCCAGGTCGGCGCCATACTGCGGCAGTGGCGCGCAATTCTTGAAATCATTGCCGACCAGCCACACCGTCACCAGCGTCGGATGGGCCGCGATCGCCTCGGGCAACTCATTGGTGAGCGCGCCGTGCAGCACATTGCCACTGATGCCCAGATTCAGCGCTTGTGATCCGACAGGCAGCCGCGCGATGAGCAACGGCACATAGCCCTGGGTGTTCGGGTTGTCTGCTCCCACCCCGACCGCATCCGAGGCGCCCAGCGCGACATAGATCACCGGGGGCACGGGTGTCGCGGTAGGGGTGACATGCGCTGTGCCGCGCGATACCGCGCCCGGTGCGGTGGGCGTCGCGCCACCACACGCGGCCAGCAGCAACAGGCTCAGCCCCAGCATCCAGCCGCGCACAGGCGCATCCCGTCGCCACGGCGAACGCGGCGCGGGCACAAGCGGCAACAGCGACATCAAGCCTCATTCTGTCAGCGAGGTCAGTCCCACGTCTCGATATGCAATCGTAGCGAGAGCGGCGCCCACGCGTCAACCCGCCGCGAACCGCCGCGAACCGCCATAGGGGAAGTGCTCCGCTGAACCGGTGTCTGAAACATCCACTCATGCGATACGCTCGAACCAGATGTCGAGCGAAAAAAACGAACGCCTGACTGAATGGATTGCGCTAGCCCCTGGAGGCACCATGTATCCCGCGACCCTCGCACCCCCGGCACCCCCTTTGGAACCCGTTACCCCGACGTCACCTGACACCCTCTATAGCTCCCCGCCCTCGCTCTTGCGCAAGGCGATCATCATCATGGCGGTGACCCTGCCATTGATCGGCACCGTGCTCGCCATCTACCTGCTCTGGCAGCGCGCGGTCCACTTGACCGATATCATCCTGCTGGTCGGACTCTACGCCGCCACTGGTCTGGGCGTCACCGCCGGCTACCACCGTATGCTGACCCACCGCAGCTTTCAGGCCCACCCCGCCGTGAAAGCCATCCTGCTGATCCTTGGCTCGATGGCTGTGGAAGGCCCCGCCATTGATTGGGCCGCGGACCACACCAAGCACCACGCGTTCTCCGACAAAGACGGCGATCCCCACAGCCCCATTGTCAATTTCTTCCACGCCCACATCGGCTGGATGTTTCTGCACGTGCCCAGTGACCCACAGATCTACTGCAAACATCTGCTCAAGGATCGCATGGTGATGGCCATCTCGCGCACCTTCGGCCTGTGGGTAGTGCTGAGCCTGGCGATTCCAACGGTCATCGGTGGCCTGTTGGCGGGCTGGCCGGGTGCGCTGACCGGCCTGATCTGGGGTGGCGCCGTACGTATGTTCCTGACTCACCACGTCACCTGGAGCGTGAATTCGATCTGCCACACCTTCGGCAAGCGTCCCTTCGAGACCGCCGACCGCAGCCGCAACGAATGGGTCATCGGGCTGCTCGCCTTTGGTGAGGGCTGGCACAACAATCACCACGCCTTCCCGCGCTCCGCGTTCCACGGCCTGCGCTGGTGGCAGTTCGATCTGGCGGGCTACACCATCTGGCTGCTGGAGCGCGCGCATCTGGTGGGCAGCGTCTATCGCGTCTCCGCCACGCAGCAGCGCCAGCGCCATGAGCGCGCGCTGCGCGCGACAGCGACCGCCGACTCGCTCTCTGGCCTGCTGGAGGATGCGCCGGTCTCTACCCGCGCGTAGGAGACATCCGCGTTAGTGACCCGCCCCGTAGGGGAAGTGCCGCGACTTATCGCTCTCCCAGTTCTCGCGCAGACCTGGCGCGCTCAGCTCCCAGTCGGGGCGACACTTCTGGCTGACCGCGCGCAGATCCTGCCAGAGCTCGGCTGTTGAAGGCCGGCCCCAGAACCAGTACCCATTGTAGATCTTGTACACGATCAGGCCGGGCTCCAGCACCAGCGTGTGCGGAATCATCGGGTCATGATGTGGATCGGTGTATTCCTGGATATCGAGGTCCTTTTGCACTTTGCGCGCTGAGTCCGAGAGGAAAGTCCACTGTGCGCCGACGGCATCGCGAAACTCGTTGGATTCCAGGATGTTGTCGGTGGAGATCGTGACGATCTGGGTATATGCAACAGCGATCTTCGAGTAGAACGCCGCGAGATCGAGGTGTTGCTGGTGATCCTTGGGGCAGAAGTGCCCGCGTGAGAGGATGAGGATCATCGGATTGATGCCCTGCAGCTCGCTGAGTTTTCGCCGCTTGCGAGCGTGGTCGGTCAATTCATAATCGGGAAAGCGGGCTCCAGGAACGATATCCGCGCGCATTGACTACCTCCCGGTGAATCGGAGACAACGATGAGCCGGACTCACCCGCGCTCAACCGCATCATACGCCGGTTACAAATCGCGCTGCGCGGAAGAACGCGGCGACGCTCGTCACGCCTCCCCTCAACACCGCTTCATAGATCGTAAAGCCCAGTACCACCAGATCCCGTTCGTGCGCGGCCCGTTTGATGCCCAGGATCAGTGCGCGCTGGTCGTTGGTCGCCGCCGCGACACGCCCGATCAGCTCGGTACGCGTTGACAGGTCGGCGTGTACAAACCAGCAGTCAAATTTCCAGCGTGGCTCGGGTGGGAGCGTCTTCAGCCCGACATAGTAGCCAGTGGGCAACCCGGCCATTCCCACCGCATCCCACTCGTAGAACATGTATCCGCCGAAGAACGCTTGTCCGATGAGCACATTCAACGCGCCGATAACGGAATGGCGGGTGTGCGCCGGATTGATGACATAAACGTCAATGTCCCGGTTGACCATCAAGTTCAGGGAATAGCTGCCGGCGAACACGACCCGCCCAAAAGTGCCCAGCGTATCCAGCAGGCCAGATGCCGCCAGTAAGGCATCGGCCTCAGCCTTGATCTGCCGTGCCGGCGCGAAAAGCGCATCAGTTTCCATGATCCAGCCACCTCCGTTCCGGCATCAGGCTACCGTGACCGTGGGTGTGGCGCGCTTGGTCAGCGCATCACATCCCGGTGATAGAATCGAGGTTGGGTCGAGATTTACGCACGACGATATCCGCACGGAGGGCCAGATCCGGCCCACCAAGGAGACACCACCTGATGGAGTACGAATCACTGCTCGTCGAGCACGCCGGCGACATCGCCACCATTACACTGAATCGCCCCGACAAACGCAACGCGCTCTCGCTCGGCTTGATGCGCGAGCTGATCGACGCGTTCCGCGCCATCGGCCGCGACAACGCGACGCAGGCCATCATTCTCGCGGCCAATGGACCTGCGTACTCCGCCGGCCACGACCTGAGCGAACTGGTGGACGGCGACATCAACCAGTATCGCACCGTCTTCGATGTCTGTACCGAGCTGATGACCACCATCCAGGCGATCCCACAGCCGGTCATCGCGCGCGTACACAAAATCGCCACCGCCGCGGGCTGCCAGCTCGTGGCTACCTGCGATCTGGCGGTGGCCGCCGAAGAGGCGCGCTTCGCGACGCCCGGCGTGCGCATCGGGCTGTTCTGCACCACGCCGATGGTGGCACTCAGCCGCTCCATCGGGCGCAAACGCGCCCTGCAGATGTTGCTGACCGGTGAGCCCATCTCCGCACAAACCGCGGCGGAGTGGGGACTGGTCAACCAGGTCGTGCCGGCGGACCAGCTCGACAGCGTCACCCAGGAGCTGGCGCGCTCGATCACGCGCTACAGCTCGCTGGTTCTCGGATTGGGTAAGCAGGCATTCTATACGCAGATCGACCTGGACCAGCCCAAAGCCTACGCCTACGCCAAAGAAGTCATGAGTATGAACGCTATGGCGGAAGACGCGCAGGAAGGCATGGGCGCCTTCCTCGGCAAACGCGAACCCACCTGGGTTGGCCACTGAGTTTGAAGTCGGCCGATTATTCCGCGGTCTGCCTGGGAGATCTGCTCTGTATGCTGGTGAATGTACTCGGGCCATCGCGCGGCCAGGAGGGCACCGGCCAGTTGCTGCTCGCGGATCGGATCAGGAATCATGCCATGTGGACTGGACACGACCAGGTGCCGTGGCCACGGACTCGCGCATCGAGAGCAGCACATGTCGACCTGCTGGCGGCGCTGCTCCTCGTTGTGCTCTGCGCGGGGGCTGGGCTGCTGTGCGGACCTCGTGGGCTTTGGGTCCCTGCTCCCGATCGGCTGGC
>DASYGC010000327.1:0-1847 GCA_036000225.1 Ktedonobacterales bacterium
GTCATCATGGGTATGCGTTGGAGATCATCGAGCGTTGCCAGTTGCTCGGGGTGGAAGCCGGCGGCATCGAAGCGGCGGCGGTGGAACGGGCTGTGGTCATAGGCGAAAGCGGTCAGGCGGCGTAGCTTAGCCAGCTGCAACCGCCGCAGATCCTCACGTGCCATGGTCTCATTTTTGGGATTCCAGTACACGGGATAGGCCATCTGTTGTGTCTTCCTTCCTACTCGTCCGCCCTACTCGTCCGCGCCGATCACCGCGATGCCTTCCAGTTCGATCAAGGCGTCGTCCTGGAAGAATCCCGTCACCTCAAAGAGCGCCAACGCGGGATAGTAGCCGCCGAAGTGCGCGCGAAATACCTCTCCCAGCGGCTTCAGTTGCGCGCGATACGCCGCCCGGTCGCGCACGAAGATGTTCAGCTTCACCACATCGGTCAGCGTGCCACCCGCCGCCACGACCACCGCCTTGATATTGCGCAGCACCTGGTCGAGTTGCGCGATCAGGTCGGTGGGCGCGACGATGTGCCCCTGCGCATCGCTGGCATCCTGGCCGGCCAGGAACAGCCACTGGCCCCGCGCGTCAACCAGAATGCCGTGGTGGAATCCCCTGGGAGCGGGCAGTGTCGGAGGATCGATCAATCGCTTGCTCATCGGGCGCTCACCTTCCTACAAAACTTGGCGCCTGTTGTGTGCCGAACGACTCATAGAACCGCCGGTGGTCCTCGCCCATCAACATCAGCGCCTGCGCCTGCGCCTCGGCCTCCAGCGCCGCGCCCAGGTCCATCGTCCACTCATGGTTCACCATGCGCTTGGTCATCGCCAGCGCCAGCGTTGGCCCCGAGGCCAGCTTGCTGGCCCACGCCCGCGCGCTGGGGAGCAGCTCATCGGGCGCGACCACGCGGTTCACCAGGCCGTAGCGCTCCGCGGTCGCCGCGTCAATGCTCTCGCCCAGCAGCAGCAGTTCCAGCGCGCGGCCGGTGCCGATCACGCGCGGCAGCAGATACGCGGCGCCCATATCCGCGCCGGTGAGTCCTACGCGCGAGAAGAGGAAGGCAATGCGCGCGCGCTCGGAGGCAATGCGCAGATCGGCGGCCAGCGCGATCACCGCTCCGGCGCCAGCCGTGGTGCCATTGAGCGCGGCAATGATCGGTTTGTCGAGTTGGCGCATGTGCTGCACCACCTCCCCCGTCATCCGCGTGAATTCGAGGTGGCCGGCCATGTCGCGCTCGAGCAGCGGGCCGATGATCTCGTGTACGTCGCCACCCGAGCAGAAGCTGGACCCCGCCCCGGTGAGCACCACCACCTTCACGCTCTCATCAGTGCGCAGCGCGACAAATAGATCGCGCAACTGGCCGTAGATCGCGAACGTCAGCGCATTGAGCACGTCCGGCCGATTGAACGTCAGCGTCGCAACCCCCTCGTCCACCACATATTCGAAATCATACGCCATGGCAGTCCCTTTCTCATGACATGACCGAACCGCCATCCACATTGATGGCCTGCCCGGTGATCCCCCGGCTGGTCTCCATTGCCAGGAAGACGGCGATGGCCGCCACCTCCTCCGGCTCGATCAACCGCTGCTGGGGGCTGAGTTGCTCCAATGTCGCCCGAATCTGCTCCTCCGTCGTCCCGGTTCGTGCCGCCATGCCGGCCACATTGGCGGCCGTCATCGGACTATTGACGTAGCCGGGGCAGATGGCGTTGACGGTGATGTCGTACGGCACCAACTCCGCGGCCAGCGCGCGCGTGAGCCCGAGCACGCCATGCTTGGAGGCGGTGTACGCGGCGATGTATTTCGATCCAACGCGCGAGGCGATGGACGCGATCGTAATGATGCGGCCCCCGCGCTGC
>DASYGC010000328.1:0-5584 GCA_036000225.1 Ktedonobacterales bacterium
GCCGGGCAAAGCCAGCCAGCCGCAATCCGAGTTCCGCCGCCTGCCGCTCCTCTGCCCACTCCAGCGCCGCGCGGGCGTTCGGCAGCTCCCGCGCCAGCGGCACCACTCCCGGTCCCAGGGCCGCCGCGGTCTCCGCCAGCCGCGCGAAGTAGCTGGCATGCCGGCGCCGGCAGGCATCCTCCTCGCCCGTGGCGCGCAGCCGTTCCAGCGCGTACTCGCGCATCAACTCTAGCAGGTGGAAGCGGACGCTACCATCCGCCGCCATCTCGGCCTGGACCAGACTGGCATCCACCAGCGCCGCCAACGTGAGCAGTGCCTCAGGCGGTGTGGGCGCACCAAGCGCCCCCGTGTCCCAGCAGACGGCCTGGGCCGCCGCGAGGGTCCAACCGCCCACAAAGACCCCCAGCGCCCGAAAATATCTCTGCTGGGGTGGCGTGAGCAGGTCGTAGCTCCAGCCGATCGCATCTTCCATTGCGCGCTGGCGCGCGGGCAGGTCTGGGGCGCCGCCGCGCAAGAGCGGCAGGCGAGGCGTCAGATGTTCGAGCAGTTGGGGCAATGAGAGCAAGCGGACCTGTACCGCTGCCAGTTCGATGGCCAGGGGGAGGCAATCCACCCGTTCACAGATCTCAGCGACTTCCGCCGCCGCGAACACCCCCTCAGGCCGAACGGCCTGGGCCCGCTCGCGAAAGAGCGCGACCGCTTCACCCAGCGGCAGCACCGCCAGGGGCAGTGTCCGCTCCGCGCGCAGGCGCAACGGTGTCCGGCTGGTCACGAGGATCGCCAGCCGGGGGCACCACGCCAGCAGGTCCGCCACAAACGGCGCGGCCTCCAGCAGGTGCTCGCAATTGTCGAGGACGAGCAGAGCATGCTTGTCACGCAGGCAGGCGCGCACCTGCTCGGCGGGCGTGGCATCCGCTTGCTCGCGCAACTCCAGCGCCTGAGCCAGCGTCGCCGGAACACGCGCCGCCTCGTGGATGGATGCCAGCGCGACGAAGATCACCCCATCGGCGCATGTGGGAGCGAGGTCATGCGCGATCTGCAGTGCGAGCCGTGTCTTGCCGACGCCGCCGGGGCCGCACAGCGTCAACAGTCGCGTCCCCTTCTGGCACAGCAGCGCCAGGGCCAGAGCGTACTCCCGCTCGCGTCCGACCAGGGCGGTGGGCGGCAGCGGAATCTCCGGCGCGCGCGGTACTGGAGTGGCCTCACCCGTGCCATCCAGCTCAGGGTGCGCCGCGGCCAGCAGCAGCGTGCGTTGGTGCGAAGACAGCGACAGCGCGCCGGCCAGCAGATCCAGCGTGCCAGCGTGCGGCATGCGATGCAGACCGCGTTCGATATCGGAGATGGCGCGCGCGCTCAGACCGGCACGCGCCGCCAGCGCCTCTTGCGCGAGGCCAGCCGTCAGGCGGTAGCGCTTGAGCAACGCTCCCAAACTGGTGAACTCGGTCATCTGGTGGCGCTCGTTAAGTGAATCGCTGAACACCCGAACAACTGGACAACACGAGACACGCCACAGCATAGCACGCGACGGAAGAGAACAGGTGAGGAAAAGGTGAGTATCGTTCATGGTGGAGGCACGGCACTTGTGACATAGTCGTTCCAGACGGCGGGCATGTGGAAGGGAGTATCTCTATGCGACTCACCTATCTTTGCGACATCGAGCTGACCTTCGAGGATGATCCGGTCCTGGTGCGCCCCTTTGGCGGCGAAGAGGGCACGGCCTTCGGGCAAGGAGAAGGAACCGTCAGTGGTGAACGGGTGCGCGGCACCGTGCGCTGGTCCAATCACGCGCATCGTCGCAGTGACGGCGCCATGCTGCCCGATCTGCGTGGCGTCATCGCCACGGAAGACGGCGCGACGATCCTGTTTGCGCAGCAGGGGCGCACCGTATGGAGCGAGACTCCCGAGGGACGCGTGGGCAGCCAGCTCCTGTGGGTGCTCTTCGAAACGGAAGATGCGCGCTATCGCTGGCTCAACGATGCCTTCTGCGTGCAGGAGGGGAAGGTTGCGTTCCCGATCGCGCGCGGCCGTGGGCATCTGGGAAGCGCACGCATCTACGAGTGCGTGAATGAGCTGCTCTAGCGGCTGGGTGTTGTCTGGTAGCGATAGGGGACCTCACATGATCCTGATCGTCGGCGCCAGTGGCCGGCTGGGAACAGCCGTCGCGCGGCGGCTGCTGGCCGCGGGCCAGCCCGTGCGCGCGATGAGCCGCATGCCGGCAAAACTGGGGGAGCTGCGCGCGCTCGGCGCCGAGGTAGTGGCGGGCGATCTGCGCGATCCAGAGTCCCTGGCCCACGCATGCCAGGGCGCGGAGATGGTGCTGGCGGCAGCGCACGCCTTCGACAGCAAAGGCGACAACATTCCTCTCGCGATAGATGATGCGGGCAACCGCCAGTTGATCGATGCGGCGCGCGCGGCGGGAGTCCAGCACTTCGTGCTGACCTCGATCATGGGCGCGCGCGACGACCATCCGGTTGACCTATTGCGCGCCAAGTATCGCGCCGAGCAGCATCTGCGCGCCTCGGGGCTCAGCTACACGATGCTGCGCCCGACCGCGTTCATGGAACTGTGGGCCGCGCTGATTGGCGAGCCAATCGTGCGGCAGGGCAAGACCATGATTTTTGGCCGTGGCACCAATCCCATCAACTTCGTGGCGGTGGAAGATGTGGCGCGCTTCGCGCTGATTGCGTTGGCGGACCCGCGAGCCCACAACCAGATCATCGAGATCGGCGGTCCCGAGAATCTCTCGCTGCTGCGCATCGCCGCGACCTTCGAGCGGGTGACGGGGCGAACCGCCAGTAAGCAACACATCCCCTTGCCGGTGATGCGCGTGATGGCGGTGCTCATGCGCCCGGTCAAGCCGGCGTTCGCGCGGCAGATCCAGATGGGCGTCATCATGGATACCACCGACATGACCTTCGATCCCGGTCCGACGCTCGCGCGCTTCCCCATGGAGCTGACGCGGCTGGAGGATGTGGTGCGCGCCCGCTATGGCAGCCCGATCAGCGCCTGAGTGATGGGGAGTGCTTCGCCGCACCAGACCGCGACCCACCGCGCTGCCGGCTGGTGGCCAGCTACGCCCGCGGGAGCGGCGCTAGCCTTCCGCGCCACCATCCGCCTGATGCCGGCGCACAGCCGTGGCCACCAGAGCGGGATCGGCAAAACCGCCCTCGCGGTACATCGAATGCACCAACTCGCCGTTGACCGACACGTCGAATGAGCCTTCATACCAGGGGATCAGCTCGATCGCCGTGAGCTCGTGGCGGAACTCGCGCATCAGCGCGCCGGCGAGTTCGAGCGTCTGCGGCTCGTAGCCACATTCGGAGCAGTAGGTAATGGTCACTTTGACCGGGTGTTGCGCCATATCGGCCTCCTGAGGATGGGTTGCGGAGCGTGAGTGATGCCATATACGGCTGAACGGTGGTGATGCGTCGTCGCGCACGGGTGTAGCGCAGCGTCGCTCTGGGGCTCGGTAGGTGCGAGACTTTATCCGAACTTCGTATGAGGCCACCCGGGGCATGCTGGCTGTATGCCCCGGGTGCGGCGACGCTGCGGCGTGTGGCTGTCGCGCGGGCAGAGGACATCTATCCGTACGCCCTTACTCACAGCGGGCCAGAAGCCCGCTGTGTCGGTCGCCCGTCTGGCCCCTCACACGTGCACGCGCTCTACAATAGCGCGTAACTCTCGGACCACGTCCCGATTTTCGACCGGCTTCAGCTCTTCCCGCATGCTCAGCAGAGCTTGCGAGAGCTGCGCCCGGGTCGCTTCGGGCAGCTGATCGACGGGGGCATCGGGCGCGCCGAACTCGGGGTGCTGGGCGTAGATGTCCCGCTGCCGCTGAGTACGTCGCTCGGTGACGCTGGCGGGGCGCTCGATAAAGCGGCCGATCTCGGCGAAGCGCTCGTCGAAGAAGACGAACACGGGGATCGAGCGGAACTTGCCGTCTTTGAGATACTGGTCAATCAGATCGAGGTGTTGATCGCGTAGGAAGATGCGCAGGTTGAGCTTGCCACTCGCGGCGGCCAGCCTGCCCAGAATCGGCAGATTATTGATGACATCGCCACACCAGTCTTCCGCCAGCACCAGCACATCCAGTGGGCGCGGCAGATGCTGGAAGGCCGCCAGGTCGTCCTGATCCAGTTGCACGTGGCGCTCATTCGCTTCGAAGCGCTCCTGGTTGCGCGTCATCTGCGCTTTGTAGGCATCGTAGGTCATTCCTTGCGCGAAACGCTCGCGAGTCACGGTCATGGTCTTCTCCTGAGATAGGCGTGGCACAGTGCTATACAAATGTTAGCGGCTATCCATATTGTAGCGGCGGAATCCAGGGCGCGCAAGGTATGCCCATCGCCTCGCTGAGGGCGGCGAGTTGGTCGGCCATCTCCTGGCGGCGCGTCTGCACCGCGAGGTAGGTCTGGCCGAGGGCCACGATCTCTTTCTCGGGATCGGCATTTTGGATCACCAGATAGCAGGCGTAACGCGAAAGGTGGACGTCCTTCAGGTTACGCTGGCCGCCTTTGCCCACGGCGATCATCTTGTTGGTGTCAACAAAATGATCCGAGGCCGCATAATCACTGTTCTCGCACGCTTCGATTGCCCGCTTGATCGCCTGAGTGAAGTTACGCCACTCGGTGTATCCAAGCACCTTCGCCAGGTCGCGCGCCGACCAGAAATCGGCGCCCTCCTCAGTGGACTGCCGGATACTCTCGAACAGGGACACGCGTGGATCGTCGCCAGCCATACTCATCTCCTCCTCGAAAATGCCTCACGGGGTCATCAGACGCACCATGTGCGCGTCTCCATGGCGGCGTAAACGCACGCATCAAGGAAACAAGGATGTAACACGAGTATACGCGAAATCGTGTTGTCTGTCAACGCTGTTAGCCCGCTCGTCGCCAGCGCGGACGGCATGGTTACGAGCGCATGATGTCAAATCAGCAATTCATTCTATTGATGGTGATGTTGATAGAGTGAAACTGCTCGCGTAGTACTGGAGAGTTTGCCCAGCGCGCCATGCGAGTTGCTCGCGCTGGTGACATCCAGCATCCCCAGAGAGGCCATAAGACCGGCCACACAAGAGGTATGCCCCTTGCACTCCTACGTCGTCGAACTGTTGCAGTGTCCGCGCTGCCAGGGCGCGCTGGCCTGGACCATCGCCGCGCGCGCTGGAGCGCGCATCGAGCAAGCCGAGGCGCGCTGCGCCGCCTGCGCCGCCAGCTATCCGGTGCGTGAGGGCATCGGTATCTTTCTCACGCCCGATCTGCCACGCGAGGATCTGTGGGAACAGGCCGAGAGCGGGCTGATGCGCTTCGTGCGCGGCGATCCGGCGATCGAGCGCCAGCTGATGGATGGGCCGGTGGCGGCGCTGGGCCCCGCCGATCAGTTTTTCCGCGCGCTGGTGCTCGAAGAACGTGGTGAGTATGCGCTGGCGCGGGCGGTAGCCGGCCTGGCGCACCAAGGCCTGTACACCGCCGAGTACCGCGCCTGTCACGAACGCCAGCGCCAGGAGGTCGTGGCGCGCGTGGCGGCGGCCACGGGACCAATCGTTGATCTGGCATCGGGCCGGGGCGATCTGGTCGAACGGCTGGCA
>DASYGC010000329.1:0-4042 GCA_036000225.1 Ktedonobacterales bacterium
CAGAAGTCCACGTTGGGGCCATTTGAGAAGCAGCCAGTGGCGGCGGCGTTGGCCTGGGCGATGACCTGGCCGAGGCAGGCGGGGGTGGACTCGCCCAGCGGCTGGTAGTTGAACCAGCCGCCGTTGGGCGCCGCGCCCATGGCGAAGCTGCTGTAGAGAAAGATGCCGCCGAAGAGGATCAGCCAGTAACCGAAGGCGTTCAAGCGGGGGAAGGCCATGTCGCGCGCGCCGACCATCAGCGGCACGACATAGTTGCCGAAGCCGGTGAGGACGGGCATGATGAAGAGAAAGATCATCGTGATGGCGTGCATGGTGAAGATCTGGTCATAGACCTCGGGGCTGAGGAACTTGTTCGCCGGCGTGGCGAGCTGAATGCGGATCAGTTCGGCCTCGATGCCGCCAGCCAGAAAGAAGAAGAAGGCGGTGTAGATGTAGAGAATGCCGATCTTCTTGTGGTCGGTGGTCGTAACCCACGAACCCAGCGGGGTAGCGCTCCAGCGCTGCCGCCTGGGGGCCGCCGTGCCGCGAGTGACTATGCTCCCGGTTGCCATATCGCTCCTCCGAGTTCCGCGTGACCGATCATTATTCCGTGGGCCGCGGCCACGGGCGTCGCTGCCGCATCGTCAGTGGCCGCGGCGCCCCGCGCCTACTTGAGACTCTCCAGATACGCCACCAGGTCGCTGACCTGCTGCGCCGAAGGCGTGATCGGCAGCACCATATCACTGCCGGGCTTGACCACCTGCGGGCCGTTGAGCCAGGTGGTGAGGTTGTCTTGGGTATTGGACAGGACGCCACCGGCAATCAACTGGCGGCTGCCGAAGTGCGTCAGGTTGGGACCGACCGCCCTGGTATTGACATTGACGCTGTTGATCTGGTGACAGCCGGTGCAGCCCAGCGCCTTGAAGGCGGCCTGTCCGGCGGTCTGCGCGTCGGTGGTGGGGGCTATGGCCGCGAGTTGCTGGCCCTGCAGCCAGGTGGTGTACTGATCCTGAGGCAGGGCGACGACGATGAAATCCATGTGCGCGTGCTGGAAGCCACAATACTCGGCGCATTCGCCGCGGTAGGTGCCTTTGGCATCGGCCTTGAACCACAGCTGGTTATTGTGGCCGGGGATGACATCGGTCTTGCCGGCAAGCTGTGGAATCCACAGGCTGTGGATCACATTGTCCGAGACCAGATCAACGTGCACGACCGTGCCGACGGGGACTTCCAACTCGTCGCCGGTGACGACCATGGGACCCGACCCGGTCGAATCTTCGTACTGGAACTCCCACCACCACTGGTGGCCGATGGCCCTGATGTGCAGCGTGTTGCCTGAGGCCGATGTCGGCTCGGCCAGGCTGAACATGTAGGTGATGGTGAAGATCAGGACGACAAAGAGCACGATCGAGGGCGCGATCGTCCAGGCGATCTCCAGCTTGTTGTTGCCGCTGATCTGCCGCGGCTCGGGCATGCCAGGACGGTCGCGGAAGCGGACGATGGAATAGAGCAGCACACTGGTTACCGCGACGAAGATAAAGGTCGCGATGCCCAGGATGATCCAGAACAAGTTGGACTCCGTGCCCGCGACGGGTCCTTTGGGATTGAGCACCGAGGGGGATGTTTCGCAGCCGGCAACCAACACGGCCGCCAGCAGCACCAGCACCGGTGCGATGCCCGATCGCAGTCTGCTACGCAAATCCATGGGCGTTCTTGACCTCCTCAGCGAGGATGTGGGCGGTTGAAACCGCGACGCTGCGCTCTCAGGGCGTTCCGCCGAGGGCGCCGGCGGTTGAAACCGCGCCTGGGGGCGTTCCGCCACGAAGCCCGCCTGCGCGGGCTGTAGAGATAGTGACCGGGAGTCGTGATTCCAAATGAGAGCGAGGGTGACGACACCACACGCTAAAACTACGATACCATGTCGCGCGCACGCTGCCTAGTGGGGCGCGCCGCGTCAGGGAGCTTCTCGGTGCTGGTGAACGACTCCCTTCCAGGGTGCGCGGGCCAGGGCGCGCCCGGCGACCGGGCGACGCATTGATCAGAAGATCACACGATCGACCACCATGGCCGCGAAGATCAGGGCCAGGTAGAGATTCGAGTACCAGAACAAGGTGCGCGCGCTGCGCAGATCGGTCTCGCGCCACAGGCGCAGCGCCAGAAAAAGCAGACCACCGCCCAGCGCGATGGCCGACGCCAGATAGAACCACCCCATCGCTTGCATGGCGAAGAGCACCAGCGAAGCCGCCAGCAGCAGGCATGAGTACAGCACGATCTGCTTCTTGGTTTCGAGCTCGCCGACGACGACCGGTAGCATGGGAATATGGGCGCGGGCGTAGTCTTTCTTCAGCAGCAATGCCAGCGCCCAGAAGTGGGGCGGGGTCCACAGGAAGATGATGAAGAACATCCACCAGGCGGCGAGATCGAGCCGCCCGGTGACTGCGGCCCAGCCAACCAGCACCGGCACGGCGCCCGCGGCGCCGCCGATGACGATGTTCTGCGCGCTGGTGCGCTTGAGCCAGACGGTGTAGATCAGGACGTAGAAGAGGATCGCGGAGAGCGCCAGCGCGGCGCTGAGCAGATTCACCCAGAGGGCGAGCACCGCGAAGGAGAGCAGCCCCAATGTGAGGCCGAAGATCAGCGCGTGGGTGGGCTGCACACGCCCGGCGGGCAGCGAGCGGCGCTGCGTGCGCGACATGATCTGGTCAATGTCGCGATCCCAGTAGCAGTTGATGGAATTGGCGCTGCCCGCGGCCAGCGCGCCACCAAGCAGGGTGGCCAGCACGAGGCCCAGCGATGGGAAGCCGCGCTGGGCGATGACCATCGCCGCCAGCGTCGTCCCCAGCAGCAGCACGGTCACGTGCGGCTTCATCAGGTTGAGATAGCTGGCGAGCCGCTCCTTGAGGGGAGCGGGGTGGCTGAGCGGAAGCTCCATGCGACGTGTTCTCCTTGCGTGGCGGCGCGAAAATGACAGACCGTGATTGAACGCGGCCACGCGCGCTATATCGTATTGTAGCCGATGGGTGGCAATCGACGCGCACGTCGTGCCTGACAATCGCCTGAACGTACCAGCGGCTACTTGTAGGTGTTGGTGCCGTCAGCGCCCAGATGGATCCAGTAGCGCGCCACCAGGACGCCATTGTGAGCGGGGCCTTCGCTCGCCAGCTGGCCGCCGTTGCGTTCGATGATGCGCCGCGAGCCGATATTGTCACTGTCGCAGGTGAGCAGCACCTCGTCCAGACCTAGCTGGCGCGCTTCGACCAGCACGAGTGCCAGCAGGCGCGTGCCGTAGCCCTTGCGCCGCTCGGATGGGCGGATGCGATAGCCGATGTGGCCGCCGATGTCGCGCAGTGTGGCGTTGAGGCTGTGGCGAAGTCCGCTAAGACCCAGGATGGTGGCGCCGTCGCGCAGCAGGAAGTAGTCGTTCTGGGGCACTTTGCCGTCTGCAACGTCGCCCTGGCGCGAGCGCTCGGCTTGCTGAACGAACGCGCGATAGTCCGCCGGGGCGCCGCCGAGGAAGGTTTCGCCGGCCCGCTGGAAGTCGGCCGCGCACGCAAGGCAGGCGGCCTCGAATTCGAGTGAGGGCGGCGCGAGTGTCAGGCGTTCCATCATGGTAGCCACCTTTCAATGCTGATATGGTGCTGATCTCCCTGCCTCTTGTCAACTGGATGCGGCTTCCCAGTATACGTTGCGCACCTGGAATACGCGATTGGCGTAAGGCACATGCTGGCGCACGTGATATATTCAGTCATCGTGAGTGACCGCGTAATCAGCGAGGGACATACCATGATTGACCGCCTACAACGCGCCCTCGAACAGATCGAGCAACTGCCCCCAGAGGCACAGGAAGAGGTCGCCGAGCATATCGAGTAATATCTTGAGCCGCTCGATGTCCCCACCGGAAGCCTGGCCGGCTCGATGCCGGATCTCCCTGATGACATGGAAGAGACGTTGCTGCGCTGGCGCCGCGAATCACCGCCATCTCCGCCAATGGATGAGCAACTCCGCTGGCTGGATGACAAATGAGACGCTTTTTGCTGGAATGCGGCTACTGAGGGCAAGCGAC
>DASYGC010000330.1:0-3308 GCA_036000225.1 Ktedonobacterales bacterium
GGCGCCTTCGCGTGACCAATGGGGGGCTTTATGGACCAGGACGCCATCATCCAGTACGTTGCGGATACGTTTGCGGGGGTCGAGGTCCTCAGACCAACTGACGGCCCTGGCGCGGGCGACACGTTCTTCATTTATGACCCGCAGCATAACCTCGAGCCGAAACGCCAGTTTCCGTTC
Organism: Ktedonobacterales bacterium; assembly: GCA_036000225.1. Lineage (GTDB taxonomy): Bacteria > Chloroflexota > Ktedonobacteria > Ktedonobacterales > JADMIN01 > DASYGC01. Next base: position 178 of record DASYGC010000330.1, read on the forward strand.
GCTACGATCGTCACCAAAGACTACGGCGACTTCGACAATGCCTCACAACTGAATCGCCCGGATGTGTTCCGGCTGAACATTGGCGTGAGCCGTGACACTTTTCGTGCGCTCTTTGGCTATGCGCCCGGTGAAGACAGTACGCAGAGCACCACCTACGATTTCGCCGCCCTGGACCGGCTGATGCCGCATCCCGTGTATGCGCCGCAATCGTTTGTGTGCGTGCTCAACCCCAGCGCGGAGACCTTCGAAACCGTCAAGCCCTTGCTGGCCGAAGCCTACTCCATGGTCGCCACGCGGTACGCGCGCGGGCAGACCACTCGCGAGTGAATGTCGCTAGCTTGATCTGGCGCCGGGCAACCTACCACTTTCGGTATTCACGGCTGTCTTACTAGCCGCTTGTATGCGCGACCGCGGCGACGAGGTCGGGCACAAAGTGGTCGGCCAGCGGGGCGCCCCAGCCGGTGATCGGGTCCCAGCCAGGCACCGCAGGAAACCCCTGCACGGTGGTGCCGCCAGCGCCATTGGTATTGTCGCCGCTGGTGATGTCGCGGAAGTCCTGCTGGGCAGTGGATGACAGGCCGAGCTGGTAGATGGCCGGATTGATGTTGCCCAGGCCGTGGCCGGCCTTCTGGTCGGCGAGCGCGACGATGCCGGCGACGAGGGGGGTAGCGGCACTGGTGCCGCCGACGGTGGTCCACTGGCCGTTGATGAAGTAGGCCAGTGAAGTGGCGGGATCGGCGGCGGCGGCGACATCGGGCAGACCGCGATGTCCGCTCAAAGTGGTTTGGATGGCGGCGGAAAGTCCCTGCTGAAAGCTCGGCTCAGGATAGAACTTGCTCACGCCGCCACCGCTGCCTTGCCAGGCGGTTTCGGAGACGCTGGCGCCATTCGCGGTGAGCCTGGTGCCGCCTACGGCGGTGACCCAGGGCAGGTCCACCGGGAAGTTGACCGTACGTGTGGTCGCCAGGGTCGTGGCGTTGAGGTCGGCATAGTCGGTGGCGCCCTGGTCGCCTGAGCCGGAGAGCGTGGTGATGCCATCCTGTGTGGCAGCTTGCTGATAAAAGCTGGCATAGGTCTGGAGAAACTGCTGACTCGCGCTGTCGCCCAGGGTGGCCTCGGAGGCGGTCCAACTCTGTGAGAAGATCTGGCCGAGATGGTGCTGAACGGCATATTGCTCGAGCTTCAAAAACTGTGGCAGACCGATGATGCCCTCGGTCTCGTCGACGGGGCTGGTCATAACGACAATGTTCGCCTCGGGAGCGATGGCGTGGATCATCTCGACATCCAGCGTGGTCTCTTCGCCCCAGCCGGGAATATCCTTGTTGTTGGGATTATCGGGCGTGGTGCCCAGCGGTGCGACAATCTGAAGTGTCTGGTGCGGCAGGCCGAACTGCTGGCTGAAGGTGTCGAAGTCCTGTTGCAGAGCGGGGCTGCCGTAGGAGACGATGTCAATCACCGTCACACCCTTGCCAGTCAGGCCCTGCCCGATCAGTGGCTCGACGCCATAGGCCACGCGCAAGGCATGGGGTGTAAAGCAGCCGGGCTGACCCGCGAGACCGGCGGGGCAGGCGTCGCTCGATCCAAACGGCGACGTGCTGGAACCCGAGTGGGTCGGGGTTGGTGACGTGACCACCGTTGTGGGGCCGCACGCCGTGGCCAGCAGCGCGATGGCGATCAACGCCGCGACATCAATCGGACGGACACGCATAGAGAAACCACTCCTTTTTGGCGGGCCCGCGCCGCAGCGAGCACTCCTGTGCCAGCAATGATGTGAATGGCGCGCAGCGTCAGCGCGCGACAGTGGCGCATCTCAACAACAGCTCGATGCGCCTCCATTGTACACCGTCACTCCAGTGCGCGCATCACATAGGCCGTGAAGCCCGTGGCGTTGTCGGCAATGAGCGCGGTAGATGGCAGCGCGCGCAGCTCGCCGACCGTCGCGAGGTCGCCGACGGCGCCAGAGACATTGCCGGCCAGCGCGAAGAGCAGATAGGCGCCCAGCGGCGGGGCGAGCCAGATGCCCACAGCGCCCGCCAGCGAGATGACGATCAGCGGCGCCAGCGCCACCACCACGTAGCCCGCGCGCGTGAAGAGCTGCCCCGGCGCCGTGCAATACGCCGCCAGCGGCAGTCGCAGCCCAAAGCGCGGACGGCCACCCAGCGCAAGGATGGTGGCGGCATGCACCGCTTCGTGCGCCGCCAGCATCAGGATGTAGAGCGCGATATTGCCCAGCACCAGCGCCACAATGCCCAGCCACGGCACCGTACCCAGCAGCAGGCCCGCGTGTTGCACGCGCCAGGCGATGAGATCGAGCACAAGAAACATCGTGCCACTGAAGAGCAACAGCCAGAGGCTGGTCCTGGCGAGTTCGCGCAAACGTTCGGGCGCCAGGATGTCTACCGCGGCCACCGGTTGCAGCTGTCCCGCGCCCGCGGCAGCGCCGACGAGCTGGCGCTGGCGCCGCGAGGCGAACCAGGCTACCAGGCGCAGCGGAGCGGCCGGCGCAGTAGTGGAGGGTGCCGCGGAGTCCTTTGTATCGTCTGGCCCACTATCACCGAGCATCATCGCTCCTCTGGCGCGCGGCCAGCTTGCCAGTCCGCGATGACGTCGACGGTGTTGGAAAAGGCCAACTGGGGCAGGGCTTCTGGCGCGAAGAATTCGACCGCCTCAGACTCCGCACTGACGCGCAACTGGCCGCTGACGATCTGGGCGGTGTAGATAATCAGCACCACGCCGCGCGCCGGAGCTGAGTAGACACCGACGAGAACGCCCATCCGCACCACCAGCCCCGTTTCCTCGTAGACCTCACGCACCCCGGCCGACAGGACGTCTTCATCCCACTCCATGTAGCCGGCGGGCAGACCCCACTGCCCCCGGCCGGGATCATGCGCACGCAGCGTCAAGAGAATCTTGCCTTCATGCTCGATGACCGCGCCAACGGCCACTTTAGGATCGTGAAAGGCTACGTACCCGCAACGCGGACAGACGGGCCGCACGCGGCCATAGGCCGCGCGCTCGACCAGCGCGGAGGCACACTGGGGGCAAAACGTCATGGGTTGATCCCGCTGCTCATGTGCGCTGGCGCGATGGCGCATCCGGCGCCCACGGGAGCGCCCTCATTGGGGCGTTCG
>DASYGC010000331.1:0-8481 GCA_036000225.1 Ktedonobacterales bacterium
AACCCCGGTGTGTCGTGGATGGTAACCTGCTGCACGTGCCCGAATTCGAGCAGGTGGGCCCACCAGTTGTCAACCAAGGCGGCTGCCAGAGCCGCGGGCGAAGGGGCCAGCGGTAGCGCGTCCACCGGCCTGCTCCATTCGAGTCATGCCAACATCGCTTGCGTCCGCGATGGGACAACGGTCGCAAGACAGCGCTGTACTCCAAACCCAATTGGCGCCGCCGCCTGGCTCGGCGTGGCTCAGTGCCGTGGCTCAGTGCCGTGGCTCGGCGCCGTGGCTCGCTATCGGGCGGTATACTGAGGGGCATTGCGACCAAAATACGGCGCGGGAGGATCCCATGATCATACGGGTGTTTTCGGCGCTGCTCAAACCTGGCAAACGCCCGGCATACGAGCGGCTGTGCCGCGACGTGGTGACGCCGCTGATGCTGGCGCAGCCCGGTTGCCTGACCGTGCACATTGGCGTGCCACGCGACGAGCGGCCCGACGACTTCGTGTTCGTCTCGATCTGGGAGGATGTGGCCAGCATTCAGGCGTTCGTGGGCGAACAGTGGCAGCAGGTCTCGATACTGCCTGGTGAGGCTGATCTGCTTCGGGAGGTGGCCGTCCACCACTATGATGGCACGTATCGCAGCCTGGTGGCGCTGTGGCGCGCGGTGGCCACGGTGGTCAAGCGGCGCGAGGTGGGAGCGCTGGCCGCACCGCTGAACGAAGCGCAGTGGGAGAAGCTGCGGCCGCTGTTGCCAGCCCCAGCGCGGGAAGGCCGGCCGCGTGCCAACGACCGGCGCACGCTGGAGGGTATCCTCTACGTGCTGCGAACCGGCTGCCGTTGGCACGATCTGCCAGCGACCTATGGCAGCGCGGTGACCTGCTGGCGGCGCTTCACCCGGTGGGAAGCCGACGGCACGTGGGAGCGCATCTGGCGAGCGCTCTTCGCGACGCTGGATGCTCAGGGCAAACGCGCTTGGGCCCTGACGTTCCTGGATAGCCATTTCATTCCAACGAAGCGCGATAGCCGGTTCGTCCCGACCAAACGGGGCCGGTGGCGCAGCGCCTGACCCAGTTGGTGGTCCATAGGATCGCGGAAACAACCATCTGGTGAGTTTTGAAATGGCGTATTGACCGATACGCCGTCGCTCTGGCACACTCTGCTCATGTTGGTATGCCAGCCCGCGCGGTGCGCGGTGTGTGCATGGTGTGCCTGGGCACGGGAGAGGGTGAGTTGCCAATGGGTTGGTGGTATCGGGCGGGCGGGGCCGCGGTGGCGGCGATGCTGGCCGCGGGCATCCTGGGTGGCTGTGGGTCGCCGCGCATGGCGGCCACGGTTAGGCCACCGACACCCACGCCGACGGAGCGGCAACTGATCACCACGCTGGCGCAACGGGCCATTGGCACGGTGGCGCAATCGGTGAGTGCGACGTACAGCGCGGCGGATGGCACGGTGATAGTAACCGCCACGGTCGCCTGGATGACGGATGTGAGCGCGGCACAGGAACAGGTCAAGACGATCTGTTTCCGGGCGCAAGCGGCGCTGTGGACCAGCGGCATCGCGCTCAGCCGGGTGACCGTGATTGTACTGGGGCCGCTGATCGACCTGTACGCGGATCGGTCAATGGGGCCCTATGGCACGGCTGTGCTGACGGCGGCCAACGCCGCGAAATTTACCTGGGCGAGTCTCAGCGCGGATGGAGCGTGGGAAGCGTACGACAATGTCTTTCTCCGATTGGCTTTCAATGATGCGGGATGAACGCGCGAGACGCCGCATACTGGGGCGTGGATTGCCGAGCCTCCTGGGCGCGACGTCGCTGGTGCTCGTCACGGCGTGCGCCGGCGCGAGTGGCGCCGCGCGAACAGCAGCGCAGCCGATGGCAAGCGCCACGATGCCCAAGCTGGGTGGGCCCGTTCAGTTGCCCTGGAAGGTCTCTTTGATCTTCTCGAAGCCGCGTTCGAACAGGTTATGTTGACCACGCTCGTTCTGCAGCTTCTCGATTTCGGCGTATTCCTTGAGCAGCTCGCGCTGGCGGGTAGTGAGCGTCTGGGGAACGACCACCTTGACCTGCACGTGCTGGTCGCCGCGGTTGGCGCTGTGCACGATGGGCACGCCCTTGCCCTTGATGCGGAAGGCGCGCCCACTCGGGGTGCCCGCCGGGATCTTGAGCAATTCTTTGCCATCGAGCGTGGGCACCTCCACTTCGGCGCCGAGCGCCGCTTCGGCAAAGCTCACGGGGAGCTCGTAGATGATGTCGGTGCCCTGACGCTTGAAATATTCATGCGGCTTGACGGAGAGCGTCACGTACAGATTGCCGGGGGTGCCGCCGCGCGGTGGCACTTCGCCCTCACCACTGACGCGCACATTGATGCCGTCGTCGACGCCCGCGGGGATGTTGACCGTCACGCGGCGCACGTTCTTGATGCGCCCCTGGCCGCGGCAGCGCTCGCAGGGCGTGGTGATGACGCGTCCCTCGCCACGGCAGCGATCACAGACCATTACGTTGACGAACTGGCCAAAGATCGACTGCTGCACGCGGCGAATCTCGCCGGTGCCCTGGCACGAGGTGCAGCGCTGCGTGTTGGTGCCGGGCTGGGCGCCGCTGCCGTGGCAGGTGGCGCACGATTCCCAGCGGGGGATCTCGATATCCTTCTGGCAGCCGCGTACGGCTTCCTCGAAGGAGATGGTCAGATCGTAGCGTAGATCGGCGCCGCGTTGGGTGCCGGTACGGCGCGCGGTGCCAGCGGAGGCGCCAAAAAATTGCTCGAAGATGTCCGAGAAGTTGCCGAAGCCGAAGCCCTCGAAGGGGTTGGCGCCGCCCGCCGCGCCATTGCCGACCCCCGCGTGTCCGAAGCGATCGTAGGCCTGACGCTTCTGTGGATCGCTGAGCACCTCATAGGCCTCGGCCATCTCTTTGAAGCGTCCTTCGGCTTCCTTATCCTTGTTCACATCGGGATGGTACTGGCGCGCCAACCTGCGGAACGACTTCTTGATGTCGTCCTCACTGGCGCTTTTTTGTAAGCTCAGTACATCATAATAATCGCGTTTGGCAGCCATCGACGTCCTCTTCGCCAGGCGGCCCGAGCGGGGCGCGGCGCCTGTCCTGATCTGGGCTGAATAGTGCGCCGGCCCTCTGGCAGTCGATGGCGATGGTTGCCACCGGCCAGGCGTCCGCGGGCGCCCCTTACTATATCATAGCAATAGTCAACTCGCTAGACGGCAGGACCGTCTCTATCCCGGCGAGGAAGGCTGGCGGCCACCGGGCGTCCGCCCAGCGCATACCTGCCAGAGGGCGTACATCCGTACGCCCCCGCCGAGCCGGCGAGGGGATCGCTCGGCGGGCAGACGGACGTGCGCCACGACGCCTCACCAGGTGCAGACCGAGGGTGTGCCGGCGCGAACGAACAGCCCGCGCCAGCGCCACCTGCCATGCTCAGACTTCCTTGAATTCGCCCTCCACCGTGTTGTCGTCCGGGCGGGCGGTGGATGAGGAGTCGGGATTCGACCCGCTCGGCTCGTCACCGCCCGACCCCTGGCTCGCGCCAGCGGCGGCGTAGATCTGCTCGCCGACCTTGTACATCGCCTGTTGCAGCGCTTCCTTGGACGAGCGAATGCGACTCACGTCGTCGGTTGTCAGGGCCGAGCGCACATCCGCGATCTTGGCTTCGACATCGGCTTTGACATCGGCCGAGACCTTGTCGCCCGTATCGCGCAGGGTCTTCTCGGCGGTATACGCGGCACTGTCGGCTTCGTTGCGCGCCTCCACCTCGTCGCGGCGCTGGCGGTCTTCCTCGGCGTGGGACTCGGCATCGCGCACCATCTTCTCCATTTCATCCTTGGAGAGGCCGCTGGATGGCTGGAGCGTAATGCGCTGCTCGCGGCCGGTGCCCTTATCATGCGCACGCACATTGACAATGCCGTTCGCGTCGATATCGAATTGCACCTCGATCTGCGGGATGCCACGCGGGGCGGGGGGAATGCCGTCCAGGATGAAACGACCCAGGGTGCGGTTATCCTTGGCCAGCCCACGCTCGCCCTGCAGTACGTTGATCTCCACGCTGGTCTGGCCATCGCTGGCGGTGGAGAAGACCTGGCTCTTCTGCGTCGGAATGGTGGTGTTGCGCTCGATCAGTTTGGTGAACACGCTCCCTAGTGTCTCGATCCCGAGCGAGAGCGGGGTCACATCGAGCAATAGCACATCACGCACCTCGCCGGTCAGCACGCCCGCCTGAATGGCGGCGCCCACGGCGACTACCTCATCCGGATTGACCCCCTTGTTGGGTTCCTTGTCGAAGATGCGCTTGACGACGGCATGCACGGCGGGCATGCGCGTCATGCCACCGACCATGACGACTTCGTCGATCTGGCTGGCCGTCACACCGGCATCGGCCAGCGCGCGCTTGACCGGCTCGGCGGTCTTCTCGACCAGATCGCCCACCAACTGCTCCAGTTTGGCGCGCGTCAGCGTGACGGTCAGATGCTTGGGGCCGGAGGCGTCGGCGGTGATGAACGGCAGGTTGATCTCCGTCTGCAGCGAGGAGGAGAGTTCCTTCTTGGCCTTCTCCGCGGCTTCCTTCAGCCGTTGCAGGGCCATCTTGTCCGAGCGCAGGTCGATGCCCTGGTCGCGCTTGAACTCGTCGGCCAACCAGGTGATGACGCGTTGATCGAAGTCGTCGCCGCCCAGATGGGTGTCGCCGTTGGTCGCCTTGACCTCGAAGACGCCATCGCCCAGTTCGAGGATCGAGATATCGAATGTGCCACCGCCCAGGTCATAGACGGCGATGCGCTCGTCCTTCTTCTTGTCCAGGCCGTAGGCAAGCGAGGCGGCGGTCGGCTCGTTGATGATGCGCTTGACTTCGAGGCCGGCGATCTTGCCGGCATCCTTGGTCGCCTGGCGCTGCGAATCGTTGAAGTAGGCGGGCACGGTGATGACCGCCTCGGTGATCTTCTCGCCCAGGTAGGCCTCGGCGTCGGTCTTGAGCTTCTGCAGGATCATGGCGCTGATTTCGGGCGGGCTGTAGCCCTTGCCGTTGATCTCGACCCAGGCGTCGCCGTTGGGCGCGCGCGCCACCTTGAAGGGCATCAGGCGCTTGTCGCGGTCCACTTCGGGGTCGTCGAACTTGCGGCCCATGAAGCGCTTGATCGAATAGACGGTATTTTCGGAGTTGGTGATGGCCTGGCGCTTGGCGACTTCGCCGACCAGGCGCTCACCGCTCTTGGTGAAGGCGACGACCGAGGGCGTAGTGCGACTGCCTTCGGCGTTGGGGATGACGGTTGGCTCGCCGCCTTCCATGACGGCGACGCAGCTATTGGTGGTACCGAGGTCGATGCCGATGACTTTACCCACTGTGGGAGCCTCCTCATTTGGGGAAAACAGGGTGTCTGATTAGAAGAACGACGGTTTAGATTGCGCGCCGCGCATGGGGTGCGTCCGGCGAATGGTCGGTCAGTCGGGCGGCGGACCGCTACCGCTGGTGGTGGTGCCAGCGCCGGAACTGGGCGCGGCATCCGCCGGCGCGCGCGCGATGCGCACCAGGGCTGGGCGCAGCACGCGCCCATTCAACTCGTAGCCGCGCTGCACCACCTCGACCACCGCGCCTTCGGGATGCGCTGTGGTTTCGGCCTGAGCGACCGGCTGGTGGCGCGTGGCATCCAGCGCGTCGCCGGGTTGCGGCTCGAAGGGGCTGACGCCGTGGGCTTCCAGGGTGCGGCGCAACTGCGATTCGACCAGGAAGATGCCCTCGATCCAGGTCAGGCGCTGGAGCGATTCGGGCAGCGTCTTGAAGGCGCGCTCGAAGCTATCCAGCGCGGGCAGCACCAGCGCCATCGCCTGGGCGGCGGCCATGGCCGCGAACTGTTCTTCTTCCTGTTGCACGCGGCGGCGAAAGTTGGACATGTCGGCCTGGGCGCGCTGCCACTTGTGCATATAGTCGGTGGCGTGGTCGCGTTCGGCTTCCAGATCGCTCAGGACCTGAGCGAGCTGGTCTTTGAGGGCGGCCAGGTCCGCGGCCAGCGCGCCCGCGTGCTCCGTGTGCTCCGATGACGACGCGGTTGACTCGCTTGGGGCGGCCGCCGCGACGTGCTCGTCGGTGGACGTGCTCGCGGGAGGCTCACTCGCGGGAGGCTCACTCACCGGCGGCTCGGGTGTGGTCGGTTCACTGATCGGCGGCTCATTCACTGGCGGATCGCTCGCAGGGGGCTCGCTGGCCGACGGCTCGCTCACGGGTGGCTCGGATGTGGTTGCGGGCGGGGTGTCGTAGGACGCGCCAGCCGCGGGCATGGGGATAGCCGCCGAGGTCGTATCGTCGGTCTCAGTGGGATTGACTCGCTCGTCATCGGTCATGATCTCACCTCCATCAGGAGCCATACGTTTCGGACAGCAGATCGTTGAGGACTTCGGTCAGGTAGCGCACGACGGCAATCGCGCGGCCATATTGCATGCGGGTCGGTCCGACGACGCCGATCAGGCCGCCCACCTGCCCGGCGACCCCATAGCGCGAGGCGACCACCGCCATATCTTTGAGGGCGTCCAACTCGTTCTCCGCGCCGATGATTACCTGCACACCAGCGGCAGCCATCACCTGGGGGGCAATCGTGGGCAGGAAGCGGTTGCGTTCGAGCACCTCGACCACCTTGCGAATGCGCGCCGAGCGTTCGTGCTCGGGGCCCAGGCGCGTGAATTCATCGCGGCGAAGCAGTTGGACGATGCCATCCTGATAGAACGACTCGTGGGTCAACTCGCCGTGCTGGGCCAGCAGCCGGGCCAGCGAGTCCGCCACCAATTGCTCATCGGGGGCGAAGTCGTCGCGTTCGAGGCACGCGCGCACGGTGGTGGCATCGGCGCCACGCAAGAGGCCGTTGAGGCGGTGCGCCAGCCGGCTGAGTTCCTCCTGCCCCCGTGGGGTCTCTAGCAAGAGCCGTTCCTGCTCGACGGTGCCATCGTCGAGTACGAGCACGAGCAGGGCCACCACGTCGTAGAGCGAGAGGAGCTCGAAGTGCTTGAGGCGGGTCTCGGGGCCGCGCGGTGGAGTGATGATGGCCGCGCTCTGCAGCGCCTGCGCCAGGATCGAGGCCGTCAGCCGCACCCACTCGTCCAGGTGGCGCTGCACCTGATAGAACTGGTGGCGGATCAGGCGCTGCTCGTCGAGCGAGAGCAGTGATTCGCCCATCAGCTTTTCGACGAAGTAGCGATAGCCCAGATCCGTAGGCACTCGGCCCGCCGCCTGATGCGGCTGGAGCACCAGTCCGCGCTCTTCCAGTTCGGCCAGCTCGTTGCGCACGGTCGCCGCGCTGTAGCCAGGTCCAAAGATCGAGGCGAGCTGTTCGGAGAGGTGGCGCGAGGGGACCGGCTCGGCGTTGCGCACGTATTCCTGGACCAGCGCGCGGAGGATGGCATCCTGCCGGGCGCTGAGCGCGTCGTGCTCGCCAGACATCCTGCCGACCCTCTCTCTCATACCCACCCGCTCACCACCGAGTGGGGCACCCCATCCCGCGCGTTAGCCGTCAGCAGAAGTGTTAGCAGTCAGCAGTCGCAACTGCTAACATGTGAAAAGATACCATCCGTTAGCAGTCTTGTCAAGGGACTGCTAGCAACAGGCATCACGCACGTGCCGGAGCGGGCGTCACCGCGTGCGCGCCACCGCTGCGCTCCACGTGATACGCTGTTGCGGGGTGTGGCGCTGGGCCAGTTCTTCGGGGTGGGGCCGCACGAAGGAGGCTGACGATGCCGGTGATGAAGGTGCTGCTGGTCGAAGATCACACCCATGTGCGCGGGGCGCTGCGTGAGGGGCTGGAGGCCACCGGCGAGGTCGCGGTGGTGGCGGAGGCGGCCACCGCGCGTGAGGCCATCGTGGCGGCGGAGGCCAGCCAGGCCGAGGTGGCGCTGATGGATGTGGAGCTGCGCGATCCGGCGCTGGGGGCGACGGCCGCCAGCGGGGTGGGCGCGGCGGTCACGATCCGGCGCGAACGCCCACGCTTCCCCGTGGTGTTCTACTCGATCCAGGACGACGACAGCTATTTTCGCGAGTTCCGCGCGGCGGGCATCCTCAGCCACTACGCCTACGTGCGCAAGAGCAACTATCTGCTGCCGGCGATGCTGGCGCCGCTGCTGCGCGATGCTATCGCTGGGCGCAGCTTTATTGATCCCGAGATCGAGGACCGCGTAGACGAGGTGCGCGCGCGCGATGAATCCTCGCCACGCGCGCTATTGGAGCCGAACGAGCTGGCCGTGGCGGAACTGATGGCGCAGGGGCTGACCAACGAGCAGATCGCCGCTCGGCTGGGTCTGCGCGACGCCCGGGCGGTCAGCCGCACCAATGGGCGCATCTATGATGCCTGGCGCCTGAGCGACAGCACCACCGACGAGAAGGTGGCGCGCGCGCGCGCCACGCTGATCTATGTTACCGACCGACCGATCATCTGGGATGCCGAGGGCCGCGCGTTGGTGCCCGATCGCCGCGATGGCTGGACGCCGCTGTTCGAGGATGGGTCGGC
>DASYGC010000332.1:0-3914 GCA_036000225.1 Ktedonobacterales bacterium
GGCATCAGGTGTCGTGGGATGGTCTACAATGATCGCCACAAATGCGCTCCCAACGTCTGTTTACGGTATGCTTTCAATATACCACAGTATGACGTGCGCGGCAATGTTTTATGGCGATCTAACATCGCCATCGTGGCTGCCAGATCGGTTCACGTGCGGCGATTCATGGCGGGTCGGTGCATTCAGCGTGGGTTGGCCGGGCGGATCGAGACAGTTGATACCAGGAGCGCGGATACCGCGACCGAGCACACCCACACAAGGTACTCCCCGCTCGCGTGCATTCAGCGTCTGTGACGCCTCACGCGAGTGGGGAGTATGACCGAAATCCTGTCAGGCCAACGAGTGGAGGCCCAGGCGATAGCCCGTCTGAGTCTTCATCATGTTGGCCGGTTCCTTTGCGCCTGGCAGAGGCCCGGCGCTAGGCTAGGCTTAGTGAGACTTAGGTGAGGCTATAGTGAGTCTTGTGGTAGAACACCATGCCCTGGCCGACGACCTTCACCGGCTGCAGCTCCTTGAGCATGATCAACTCGCCGCATTTGGCGCACATGCGACTCGTCAGGAAATTCGTATCATCGCGCTGTCCCATCGAGGCGCGCGCGGTCTTAGAAAGTTCGCCCTTCTTGGCCATCAGTATGTTCTCCTCATCCCCACGCGCGGGGGTGTTACGCGCCCTTTGCGCAACGCCAACCCGCGCGGAAGTTCATCGTTTCGTCGCATTGAGTATACCACATCGAGCATACCCGACCAGCCGTTGCGCGACCTACCGCGTTCCCGCACGCACCAGTGTCCGGCGACCATAGGCGATGGTCTCAGCCTTGGGTTTCAGTCCAAACCAGCGGCGCCACTCGCCGTTTTCCCACACCACCAGCAGCATACTGGCATTGAAAATGGAGCTGTACGTCCCCGAGGCGATGCCGATCAACAGAGCCAGCGTGAACTCACGGATGCTGAACCCACCGAAGAGGGTGAGCGCCGTCAGGGTAAAGAGCACCGTCATCGAAGTATTGAGCGAGCGCGACATCGTCTGAATCAGGCTGACATTGACCACCTGTTCGAAGGTCTCCGAGGTGCGACGTGCCAGGTTCTCACGAATACGGTCGAAGACCACGATGGTATCGTGCACCGAGAAGCCGATGACGGTCAGGATGGCGGTCACAAAGAGCGTATCCACCTTGAAGTTGAAGAAGTGCCCGAAGATCGCCCAGAGACCCAGCACCACCAGCGCATCGTGCAACAGCGCGATGACAGCGCAGGCGCCATACCTGAGCGCCTGCTGGAATCCACCGACCTTGCGGAAGGCGATACCGATGTAGAGCACGATGAACACGGACGCCGCGATCACCGCCAGAATGGCGTTGATCGTGGTTTCCGAGGCGATGGCCGGACCAACTTGCGACGAGTCAGAGACGTAGGCGAACCCATACTTGCTGATGAGCGTGGCTACGACTTTGTCCAGTTTCGCCCCTTCGAGGAACGTCTGGGTCTGGACCGAGTAGGTGTTTTCGTTGGCGCCTAGTTGCACCGCGTTCACACTCACCGGAAAGGTCGCGCTCGGCACGGGCACCGGGGTGGCGGTGGCCACCGCTGTCGGTTTCGCGGTCGCCGTAGCCCCAGCGGTAGCAATTGCCGTGGCGGCTGGTGTGGCCCCACCAGTCGGCGCCGGAGTCGAGCTGGTGTCGATCGCCGGTGGCGCATCAGTGTCCGGCAGCTTCGCCAGCGCCGTCTGGATCACGGCTGACTTTACCGGCGACTGGAAGGGTATGACCATCAGCCCATAGGGATTCTTCACTCCGGGCTCGCTGATGCTATAGAACGTATGCACGTTGGCCGTGTCCACCTGCGCGCCAAGTTTGTTCTTGGGATCTTGTAGCAGGCTGATGACCGACGCGGCCTCCTGCTTGCCAATTGGCCGGCTAAACTGGACGAAGGCATACTGCCCCGCCGGTGTCGCGCCGCTCAGGGCAGTCGAAGAATACACCTGCACATCGGAGGCGCCCGCATCCTTGAAGACCTGCTCGATACCCTGAAGGGAGATCACATTCGGGCCTTTGGCCCCACCGGCAAACCGTAGATCGATGCTGGCACCGTTGGTAAAGTCAATACCAGGGTGTAGACCCCACTGCGGGGAAAACAGACCCGCCAGCAGCGCGAGCAGGCCCGGCACGATCACCAGGCCAGAGATCAGGAAAAACCAATATCGCTTGCTAACCAGATTAAACACCCGCTACTCCTCCACCTCTTGCCGCCCACTGGTGGTGCGCGCGGCGCCAACCGCCGGGCGACTGCCGTTGCTGGCTCCGTTCGGCCCCCCCTCGCTTGCATCTGCCGCGCTCGCACGGCGCAGCCGGCTGGCCGCCGTCGCGGCATTGGCCGCGGCGCGCACGCGCGAGGGGTTATAGCGCGCGACATTGAGGGCACTGGCCGGCAAACCGTACAGGGCCGGGTGTGTCGCGATGCCCGTTGGCACCAGCAAATTGAGGAAGTTTCGCGTCACGACCACGGCGGTGAAGAGGCTGAGTGCCACGCCGATAAACAGGTTGCTGGCGAATCCCACGATGATCGTTGCCCCGAAGTTGCTGCCAAAGATGTACAGAATGACGCAGGTGATCATCGTCGAAGCGTTCGAGTCGCGAATCGAGGGCCACGCGCGCTTGAAACCGATGTCAATGGCCGCGGCCATGGTGCGCCCCGCGCGTAACTCTTCCTTGATACGCTCGAAGATCAACACATTGGCGTCCACCGCCATGCCAACCGAGAGGATCAGGCCCGCGATGCCGGCCAGCGACAGCGTGACACCCAGGATCTTGATCGTGGCGAAGAGCACCAACGCATAGAGCAACAGCGCAACGTCGGCCAGCAAGCCCGGCAGTCGGTAGTAGATCAGCATGAACAGAATGACCATGCCCAGACCGATGAGCGCGGCGCGCAGGCTAAATTCGATGGCCTGTGCACCAAGGGTGGCCGCCAGGTGACTCTCACTGATGACCGAGAGCGGCAATGGCAGCGCGCCGTATTTGAGCAACGACGCCAGATTCTGCGCTTCGGCCACGCTCGCGAGGCCGGTGATCTGTCCGTTGCCATCAATTTCCGATTGGATCGTCGCCGAATTGATGACCTTATCGTCGAGGGTGGTGGTGAGGTAGCCGCCGACATGACCCTTCGTGTACGTCGCAAACTGACCCTTCGCGGCCCCAGTGAACGTGAACGTCACGAGTGGCTGATTACTCGTTGGATCCAGTCCCGCGTTGATCGAACTCGGATCGAGTTCCTGGCCGGTGAAGAGCACCGGGTACGTACCCGTCTGGTTGGGGATGGTGTATTGACCGTTGCCCGCCGGCGTCAGTGTCGTGCCATTGTTGACCGGCTGGGTGGTGCCAAAAATGTTCATCTGGCCGGTCTTGCCGAGCAACTGTTGCGCCTGCTGGTCATCTTGCAAACCAGGCAACTCGACTGACACACGGTTGCTGCCCTGAGTACGGATGACCGCGTCGGTAACCCCCAACCCGCCATTGACACGGCTGGTGAGATTATTCACGACAGCAGGCAAGTTATCGCTAATGTAACTCGCGTTACACTTGGTATTGGAGGATGGACACGAGGCCTGCAAGACAAATTGAATGCCACCTTGCAGGTCAAGACCCAGATGGACCTTGAGGTCGTTCTGGTAGCTGCCGATACTGATCCCATGGTTGGCCGGCTTAAAGGGCCAGTAGGGTGTCCAGGCGGAATCGACGTAGTACGCGGCGATGGCCAGGACGATGATGAACAGGAAAAAGACCCACGGAGATGTCTTGCTGCGCCCCATGAAGAGAGTTCCCCCTCGCTGATCTCCTGGTCTCGGCGATCTTCGCACTGCGTGCGAGTGTGCCGGCCCCAGGGAGCATGCTTTTTGGTCTGGTGAGAAGCGCCGAATC
>DASYGC010000333.1:0-5081 GCA_036000225.1 Ktedonobacterales bacterium
TACGCCTATGTGAGCTTCCTGTTGCTCATCTTCCAGGTGATCATCCTGCGCCACCCGGCGCCGGCCACGCTGGTCTATGTGTTCCTGACAAGTGGGTTCGCCATTGTCTACGCGGCTGACTTCAGCTTCTTCGGACGCAACAATATCTTCGCCGGGCGTGGCACGACCTACCTCGTGCTCAACACGCTGCTCTTCCTAGTCTTTCTCTACGATGTCATCAACCGGCGTCTGGCGCGTTCACGCCCGCTGGATGGCATCGCCGGCGATGTGCCCAGTGATGCGCGGCTGCTGCCTCATTGGTCGCCGCTGTCCTATGGTTCGGTGGCCGTGGACTTCGCTGCGCTAGCCATCATCGCGTATATCGCCTGGGGTCTGTTGGTCGTGATCGAGCCGCTGCTGGGCGTGCACATCGCGGTCAGCGGTTTGGGGGTGCCTGGCGTCGGCACGCTGCCCGACCTGGATCGCGACATCGCCGTCGGCGCCACCGGCATCGCGCTGGCGCTGGTCGTCATCGCCAGTCTGTTGGCCGCGTCAAAGGGCGATGATACGGTCGCGGTACGACGTTTCGAGCGTCTGAACCTGGTCATCCTGGGCGATGCCGTGAACGACGCGCTGCTCTCGCTGCGGCTGGTGCTGGGACCACTGCTGTGGCTACTGCCGTCCTTCAGTCTGGCCCATTTCGCGCGCGACACGGTCAGCTATCTGAACGCCTCAGCGCATACACCGGGCAACCCGTTTATGAACCTCTTCAACCCGTTGAGCGCCAGCAGTGTGGCGCACGCCGGTGAGGGCTTCAGGGTAATTGTGCTGGGGCTGCTGGCGGTGGGGGCGGTGATCGTGGCGGTCAGTGTGATCGAACACAGCGTGTCGGTCATGCGACGGGCCCTGGGCATCCTGGAGATCACGGGGCGCACACTGGCGCTGGTGTCGGCGCTGTTCTTCATCAGCCTGGCGGTCATCAATGCCTTCCTGATCCTGATCCAGGCCGTCACGGTGACGCCATTCCAACTGGGCGCGCCGGTGCTGGTGGCGCTGGCCGCGTTCGCCAGCTTCCTCGGCTACTCCGCTCTGCGCACGCAATTCACCGCGAAGGGGTGATGCGCAGAGGTATACTCGGGTGGCCCGCATAAGGTAGAATCCTGCGCTACACCTCGTCGTATCCCGCTGGCCGCTGGTAGCCGCCGAACTCGCGCGCCACCAGCGCGGCGAAGCGCACGGGCGTGCGATCCTCCAGGTAGGGGCCGATCGCCTGGAGCCCGATCGGCAGGCCCGCCGGAGTCTGCCCGACGGGGAACGCGGTGCCGGGCTGACCGCTGAGGTTACACAGCGAGGGATACACGCCCTGCAGCATGTAACTGATGGGCTGACCACTCGCGTCCTGGAATCCTTCGGCGCCGTGAGGGAAGGCGTTGACGATATTGGCCGGCGCCAGCAGCACATCCCACTCGCCAAAGAAGGTGCGATACGCCGCGCGGTAGGCCTCACGCGCGCCGAACCACGCGATGTAGTCCGACGCGCTGGCCTCGTTGCCCCGCGCGGCGGCTGCCAGGAACTCATCACCCGACGCGCGCAGTTCCGCCGCGTCGCGCGTGCGCCGTTCCTCGGGCTGGCCCGCGGCGCTGATGGCGAACATGATGCTCAGATAGGTCTTGTAATACTCGCGCAGGTCGCCGAACTTCTCGGGCTGCGCTACTTGCACCCGCACGCCCGCACGGGTCAGCCTGCCCACCAGTTCGTCCAGCGCCGCCAGGATGTCGGGCTCCACCGGCGCCCAGGGGATCGCCGGCAGCACCGCCACGCGGTACTCCGCCAGCGTGGCATGCCGCGCGGCAGGCAGCGCCAGCCGCCAGGCAACATCTTCGCCGATGCCCGGACCCGCGATCACGTCGAGCGCGAGCTCCAGATCCTCCGCGCCACGCGCCAGCGGACCCTGCACCGCCATGCCCACCGCCGCGTTGGGCAGCATCCCGCCGGGAAAGTGGCCGTAGCGTGGGACTGCCGTCTCGCTGGGCTTATGCCCGAACACGCCGCAGAAGGCCGCCGGGACACGGATCGAGCCACCGAAATCGCCACCGAACTCCAGCGGGGTCAGCCCCGCCGCCAGCGCCGCCGCGCCGCCACCCGTGCTGCCACCGGGTGTCCGTGTCAGGTCCCAGGGATTGTTGCTGCGCCCGTAGACGGGATTGTTGGACTGCCAGTCGGCGGCGTACGGCGGCACATTGGTATGGCCCATAATCACGGCGCCCGCGGCGCGCACCCGTGCCGCCACCGGCGCGTCGGCATCGGCCACCGCGTGTGCGCGCTCCGGCACCCCACCGGTAGTGGGCAGTCCCTGGGTATAGATGCAGTCTTTGATAGTGAGCGGCAGCCCGAGCAAGGCGCGGTCCTCACCGTGAGCTCGCGCGCTGTCCGCCGCGGTCGCGGCCTCGCGGGCGCGCGCGAAATCGGGAGCGACGATCGCGTTCAGTACCGGGTTGTACCGTGCGATGCGGCGCTGATGCAACTCCAGCAATTCCACCGCCGAGACAGCGTGCGCGCGCAGCGCGCGCAGCATCTCACTGGCTGTCGCGAATCCATCCATTGTGTCCTCCGATTGCATAGTACACAGCTGCCATGGGTATATGCCACTGGAGCCGCTCCTGAGGAAGATCGGCTGCCCACGTCAAGGAATCGGCGCCGATTCCGTCACCTGCCAAACGTGCTACACTGCCTGTCATTCCACATCCTTCGCCTGATGAGCGGCGCATGACACGGGGGGATAGCACCGATGACAGATCATATCAAACCATTAATCCAGACGACATCGCAACAGACCGATGATAGAGAACCCAACGCCGAACGCCAGACCACACTGCGGGCGGCCTACGAAGCCAATTTAGCGCAGAGTCGGCCGGCATATGACGCCGTCAGGATCTGGACGCTAGGCGAGTTCCTCTGGCTGAGACGTGAACGAGGGTGGATGAGCGGCGCCTCGTTTGAGGCAAAATCCACTGTTGATTTGCGGGGTGCGGAGCTCACAGGCGTAAGTCTAGGTCCATTGGACCTCACAGGCGCCGACCTCAGCGGCGCGGCATTGAACGGTGTCAACCTGAGTGGCGCCGTGCTGCATGGTGCTAGTTTGCGTGAAGCAACGCTGATCAGCGCCAACCTGAGCGGTGCGCGACTCGCGCATGCCAATCTGACAGGCGCGCATCTTGTGAGTACCGATCTCTCGAATGCGGGCCTCATGGGTGCGATCCTGGCCGGCTCTGATCTCTCGGCATCTGTGCTGACAGGGGCAGCCCTGACCGAATCTGTGCTGACCGGGGCTAACCTGTCGGGCGCAAATCTAGACCGTGCCTCGTTGCGTCAGGCCCATGCCCACCAGGCGAACTTCTTCGGCGCGGTCGTGACGGGCGTTTCGGTTCACGGCGCCAATCTCACTAGTGCCAATCTTTCGCGCGCCAATCTGCAATGGTCCACCCTTACCGGCGCTGACCTGAGTGGCGCTGATCTTGCACAGGCCGATCTGAGCCGGACGAACCTCGCAGACGTCAACCTGAGTGGCGCCTCTCTGCACAGGACGGATCTGAGTGGCGCGTTTTTGCAAGACACGACACTCAGAGGAGCCTCGCTCGTCGAGGTGGACCTCAGCGGTGCTGACCTGCACGCCAGTGACCTCAGCGACCTAGACCTTTCTGAGGCCAATCTCAGTGGCGCGGACCTGCGTGGTGCGAATCTGTGCGGCACTATACTCACAGGGGTCCGGATGAATCCAGCGACGCGCCTGGCAAATGTGCGGCTCGACACTCGCACGAGATTGGGAGACCTTGCCTGGAACGATGCTCCGCTGGCGCAGGTGGATTGGACGCCAGCTGCCAGGCTAGGCGATGAGGCGGCTATCGCCGCAGCTCCCAACCGCCGGCAGCGGATCGCGGCGTACCGCGCCGCGGGGCGCGCATACCGCGGACTGGCCATCGCCTTGAGGTCCCAAGGTCTGCTCATTCTGGCATCGCGTTATCGCCTGCGCGAGCAACGATTGGAGCGCCGAGCGCTGCGTGCCGAACGCAAGTATGGCGCGTGGTTCTTCTCGGGACTGCTCGACCTTGTCTCCGGTTACGGTGAGGAGCCAGGGCGAACCCTGATCGCATACGTGACGATCGTGCTGGGATTCGCCGCGGCCTATGTCGGTGTCACGCACCTGGTTGATAGCCACTTGGCTAAATTGACCTGGGACGAGGCGCTGGTCTTGAGTCTCACGTCGTTTCATGGCCGCGGCTTCTTTCCTGGCTCACTGCCGCTGGGTGATTGGGTAGCCCGACTGGGAGCGGCCGAAGCGGTGATTGGCCTCTTCATCGAGTTGATCTTCATCGCGACCTTCAGCCGGCGTTTTCTGGGATCCTGAATCCAGGCTCTGTAGTAGTTGACACCGAATATTTCGCACACTTCGGCCATCGTCAGTGGGTTCGTAGGCCACGCCATCAACCGCCAGCTGGCCGATTTCGGCGCGCAGGCGACCAACTCCAGATAAGTCACTGACGGCTGGTACAGGGCTGTCAGCGTGTCAGCGTGGGCTCCCGAGCGGGGCCGCGCGGGGCTGGCGCGCCAAGCCCGCTGGCGCGACCGCCATCGTAGGCGGCGATGCGCGCCAGGACCACGCGCCATTCCGCCTCGCTGGCATCGTGCGCGAGCACGCCCGCGATCCAGGCAGCGCTCTCGAAGAGCACCTGGACCAACAGGGCATCGTCGGTGACGACAATCAACGGCAGCGGCGGTGTGCGCCGGGCAATGGCCGCGGCCGCGACCCGACACCGGGCGATGCTTGCCACGCGGGAGTCGTGAGTCTCGGGCTCGGGCGCGATGCGCAGGACACAGGCGACCGGGGATTCTTCCACCGGGCCATCGTTCGATCGGCGGGCTGGCCAGGGCGAGCCCGAGAGCGCATGGGCCAGCGCGTACGGATCATCGAAACACCACAGCGGTCCACTATCCACCCGCTCGCTCAGACGCGTGATGCGTTCGCGCCAGTGATCGGCATGGCGCGGTTCGTGGACACTGTGGGGAAGGGAGGCGGCCAACATGCTTTGCGATATCCTTTCCGT
>DASYGC010000334.1:0-7901 GCA_036000225.1 Ktedonobacterales bacterium
GCCTGGTATCATTGACAATCTGCTGTCGCCGGGCACGATTGAGCGTAGCCGCACCTCAGAGTATACGATTTGAGTGTCCTGCTGTCAAAGATCGGGCAGGGCATCCAGCACCAGTGTGGCGCCGGGCCCAACATGCGGCGACGCGTAGGCACCTGCCTACGCGTAATCAACCGATGCGTTCACGGCGCGGTGGGTTGCGGCGGGGCTATTCGCGGCCGTTCTTGGTGGAAGTATACTGGTTGAGGATCTGATCCTGCGCCTTCTGAAAGGCTTCGCGCGCCTGCACCCATGCGTCGCCGTAGCGTTCGCGTAATTGGCCGCTCAGCTCAGTATAGCGCTCGCGCCCGAGCTTGCGGGCCTGTGAGGTTTGCTCGGCCAACTGCTCGCGGGTGACATCGCCTGGCTGCGGCGCGAAGAGCAGCGCCAGCGCGAGCCCAGTTGCCACACCCAGCAGCATGCCCCAGACAAATCCCGAGCCGCCTTTGCTTTGCTTGCTTGCCATCGTCCGCTCCTCCATCTGTCGCCGATTCGTCTTCTGTTCCACGCCTATTCACGTACTGGCGCCGCGTAGCGCACCGCCCGCGCTCCAGGGAGCAGGCGCGCGCGTGGTTATTACGCGTGTTCGCCGGCTCCCAGCATTGCGCGCACCTGATCCAGCAGCGCATCGAGATCGAACGGCTTCTTCAACACCGAGACCCCCGCATAGCGCATTGCATCCTGGGCGACCAGCCGCTCCACCGATTCGAGGTCGATCACCGCCGCCGAATAGACAATGACGGCGATATCAGCCGCATCGCGCTGCGCCTTCAGTTGGCGCAGCACGTCCAATCCTTGTGCGTCCTGCAGCTTGAGATCCAGGATCACCAGGTCGGGTTGCTGTCCACAGATATACTGCACAGCGCCACTACCCTCTTTGCGTACGGAGACCTGGTAGCCCTGATCTTCCAGCAGAATGCGCATGAGCCTGAGCTGATCCGTCTCATCATCCACGACCACAATGCGTTTCGACACAGCGCGACCTCGGCATTCATGCCGCCGAGCGGGCGGATCGCGCGGCCCACACGGGGCCGCTGGTCAGCCGGTTCGGTCGAGCCAGAGTAAGCTTCTACACGTCGTGAGCCAGGGAGGCAACGTTCTACTCTGCCGCACAAATCATACCATGATTGCCGGTGGCTGCTCTGCACCCCTCGTGACTCCCAACCGACCAGTGCCGCCGGACGCTCTGTTGCTCACCTGATTAGACGCCTGAAGTGGGGGCATTGGTCACAGCCAGGACATCTGTGCGCTTACCGCGGTGACCTGTTCACGGGCGGTAGAGCACCGCGGCGGATGGCAGTGCTCTCACGTGTCAGCCGGTGCGGACGCGGTGGGCTTGATCGGGCAAGGGTCGTCGGCCCTCCTGCCATCAGCACTATTCAGGCGACGTAGTCTGCGCACGCAGCGCCCAGGCGTGCCAGAGCCAGTCGACGACGAACGCGCGTTCGGTCGCGACGAGCAGCATTGCCCGCGCGCACAGTGCGCGCGCCTCTGCCAGGGTGTAGGCGCGCACGTGGTCGCGGTCGAGGCGCCGCACCAGCCACTCGAAAAGTCGCCAGGGAAAGGGTGGGACGCGACGCGCGAAGTCTTCGACCACCAGTTGGCCGCCCGGCGCGAGCAACCGCGCGAGCTCCTGTAGCGTGGCAACTGGGTCCGACAGGTAGTGCAGCAGATTGGCGCACGTGATCAGATCGAAGCTGCCAGGCGCAGCGGGCAGCGCAGGCGACGTGCCCGCGCCCACCTGCGCGCGTTCGAGGCGCACGCCGGGCCAACGGCGCAGGTTCACCCGCGCTTGAGCGAGCATAGCTTCACTGGCGTCCACGCCGCTCGCATCCAGCGCTGGCACACGATCGAGCAGGAGCCCAAGCAGGATGCCCGTGCCGCAACCCACGTCCAGGGCGCGGGGTGGGCGCCCCAGGCGATCGGGCACGGCGCGCAACGCGTCGAAGTCAATCATCGCGATCGTCACCACGAGGGTGCGCCGGGTATACGTGCGCCAGATCGCGTCGTAGGAGCGCGCGCGCCAGCCATGATAGAACCCCGCCATTACCGCCTCCAGCGCAACCCTGGCGCACGGTTGCCGCCTCCGGCCAGCTCACCGGCTAGCATGCCGGGGCACCGCTGGCGCGCCACCGCATGTCAGTTTGCGAGCCACGCGCGGGCGCCATTGGCCTTGCGGATGTGGCAGCGAAGGCAGCGCCTACGTCATCATGATCGCACAGCATGCCACCTGCTGTCGTCGGTCCGCACCGGCGCACAGGTGGGTTCGCTTTCCCTCTGCGCCGCGCACGCGAGGTGATCGGTGGAATCCTTTGACCCCTGTAGGTATGGTGGGCGGTGTCTAACACATTGTCGCAGTCGCACGTATACGCTATATCTTGATCGTTAGGAATCGCGGGCACCCCGCGCAACACATTGTTTGGGAGCGTACTGGTGATACGGCAATGGCAAACCTGGACCCGGCGCAACACGATCTGGCGTTCGTATCGCGTGGGGCGACTGCTCCTGCGCACCCTGTATACGATCAACCGCGAGCGCACACGGGTCGTGCGGGCGCATGCGCGTGGCGACGATGATGTGCGCCCCAATATCGAGGCGCTGCTGCGCGTGTTGCGCGAGTTTCGGCACACCGCGGTGGATCTTGGTGGACTGCTGATAAAGCTGGGTCAGTTCTTGGGCGCGCGGGCGGATCTG
Organism: Ktedonobacterales bacterium; assembly: GCA_036000225.1. Taxonomy (GTDB): domain Bacteria; phylum Chloroflexota; class Ktedonobacteria; order Ktedonobacterales; family JADMIN01; genus DASYGC01. The sequence continues at coordinate 2,731 of DASYGC010000334.1, forward strand.
CTGCCCGAGGAGGCGCTGGCCGAACTGGCCGCGCTGCACGACGATGTGCCGCCAGAGCGCTTCGAGGATATCACGGCTGTGCTCGAACACGAGTGGAAGGCGCCACTGCGCGAGGTCGTGGCGGTCATCGAATCCAAGCCAGCTGGCTCGGCCTCGCTAGGCCAGGTGCATCGCGCCCGGCTGCACGATGGACGCGACGTGGCGATCAAGGTCCAGCGTCCGGGCATCGGCGCCATCGTGCGCACCGATCTGCGCACGCTACGCTTCGTCTTGCGGGTGGTGGGCTGGTTGGCGCCCGCGGCCACCCGCATTGTCGACCTGGGCGCGCTGTATCGAGAGTTCAGCCGCACCGTCGCCGAGGAGTTGGACTATCAGCATGAGGGGCGCAATGCCGAGCGATTCGCGGCGATCTTTGCCGACGATCCGCGTATCCTGGTGCCAGCGGTGATCGCCGAGCATTCGACGCGCCACGGGTTGGTGCTGCAGTGGATGGACGGGATCAAGGTGACCGAGACCGACGCGCTCGATGCGGCGGGAGTGGACCGCGCCGCGCTGGCCAACCAGCTGATGGGCGCGTACCTCAAACAGGTGTTAGATATCGGCTTCTTCCATGCCGATCCCCATCCAGGCAACATTTTCGTCCAGGCCAGCAGCGACGGCGATCGGCTGGTCTTCCTCGATTTCGGCATGATGGGCGTCATCACTCAGCGCATGCGCGCTGGACTGCGCGACTGCTTCGCCGGAGTGGTGGCGCGCGATGGTGGGCTGATCGTGCGCGGCGTGGATGCGCTGGGCTTCCTGGGTGAGGCGGCCGATCGCCGAGCGCTCGAACGCGTGGTGGACGCGATGCTCGCGCGCTTCAGTGCCGCCGGTGGCACTGGTGGCCTGGGCGGCCATGGCGGGAGCGCGCCCTTCGCGCGGCAGCCGCGCGGCGCCGATCCGCGCGCGGTGTATGGCGACATCGAAGCGACGCTGTACGATCAGCCGCTGCGGCTGCCGGCCAACCTCGCTTTCTTCGGACGCATGGCGGGAATGCTGCTGGGACTGACCGCGTCGCTCGCGCCAGAGTTCGATTTCATCGCGGTGGCAACACCCTACGCCCAGCAGTTCATGGGCACCGGTGGGATCGAGGGTATCCTGCGCCTGCTGGGTGTCGAGAGTGTCGAAGTGCTAGGGCGCGATCTGCTGCGCGATGGCGTGGCGACGTTACGCAGCCTGGCGACGCTGCCCCGGCGGCTGGACCATGTGCTGGAACTGGCCGAGCGCGGCGAACTGCATCTCACCGATGCGAGCACGCCACGCGCTCGGGGCAGGGGCGTACGCCCGGCGCGCCGGCCAGTGGCCGGCGTGCTGAGTCGCCCGGTGCCGGTCTGGGTCCCCGTGAGCCTGGTCGGAGCCTTCGCGCTCACGCAACTGGTGCGACGCGTGCTCAAGCCGCGTCGTTAGGATCAATGCTCAGCTGGCCCATCCCGAACGGCTGCGAGCGTAGTTGGAGCGCGTGATCGCGCGGCTCAACCCACAGTAGCGATCAAGCACTGCCTCAGGCGGATCGTCTGCCGATTGTTTACCCGCGCGTCCACTTCCCGGTTTTGGCAGGGAGGTGGGCGCGCATTGCCGTGTAGCGCGGCCGACTCGTCGCTATCCGTCTGAGGCCGCGACGGGGCCAGCCGCGCGACGCATCTCGACGAATTCGCGCTCGATGCCGGCATCGAGCGCATACACGCTGCCGGCGGGCAGGAAGCCGGCCCGCTCGTAGACGCGTGTGGCGCGCTGGTTGAAGCTGAGCACGAAGAGGCGGAAGGCGCTCGGCGCAAACGTGAGCAGGGCAAAGTCGAGGCCGGCTTGCACAAACGCCAGCCCCCGGCCGCGCCCAGTGAGATCGGGACGCAGTCCCAGCCCAATGCTCAGCGTGCCGTCAGCGCCCAACAGGTGCGGCTCGTCGGCGGACCCCAACTCCGCGGCGGTACCAAACACGAAGTAGCCGATCAGCTCTCCCGCCGGGTCGCGCACGGTGTAGTATGGGCTGCGCCGATCGAGCATCTCGGCGTCCGCGTCGCTCGTGCCATCGCTCTCGCGATCTCCAGAGCCGTGGTTGTAGACCGCGTATTCGCCAGCGTAGCGCCACGCTCCGATGGCGCGGGCATCGGCCGGTGTCATCAAGCTGAACGTGTACCCAGTAGGCATGGCAGGTCCCTCTCGTGTCTGAGATGTGAGTACATCATCGCCCCCTGCCTTCGCGTTGTAGCTGGCAGGGGGCGATTCAGTCCTCGCGGCCGTTGAGATGGGGGCCGGCTCAACTCACCTTGAGGCTCTGGGCGGCGGCGGGATCGAGCCGCACGCTGGGCGACATGGTAGAGCACAGCGTCACCGAGCGCACATACTGCCCCTTGGCGCCGGCTGGCTTGGCTCGCACGATGGCATCAATCGTCGCGGCCAGATTCCGCATCAACTGGTCCTCGGTGAACGAGAGTTTGCCGATGGGCACGTGCAGCAGGCTGGTTTTGTCGACGCGGAACTCGACGCGCCCCGCCTTGACTTCTCTGACCGCCCTGGCCACTTCGAAGGTGACGGTGCCGGTCTTGGGGTTGGGCATCAGCCCGCGCGGACCCAGGCGACGACCCAGGCTGGCGACCTTGCTCATCACATCGGGTGTGGCCACGGCCACATCGAAGCCCAGCCATCCATCATTGACCTGCTTGATCATGTCGTCCAGGCCAACGAAGTCCGCGCCGGCCTGTTCGGCCTCGGCGACCCGTTCGCCCTGGGCGAAGACCAACACTTTGATCTCTTTGCCGCTGCCAGCCGGCAGGGTAGCCGTGCCGCGCACCATCTGGTCGGCATGGCGAGGATCGACACCCAGCTTCAGGTGGAGTTCGACGGTAGGATCAAACTTCACATAGCTCAGCTTTTTGAGCAGTTGCACCGCTTCATCGGGCGTATAGAGCTTGTCGGCTTCGATGAGCTTGGCGGCTTCGTTGTACTTCTTGCCGTGTTTGAGCATGGGAATGAAAGCCCTCCTGGTGGCATGTCGTCCGCAGTGACTGACGGGCGGAAGCGTGTTGATCTCGAACGCGCGGCATCTGCCGCGCCTAGCCGACGGTGATGCCCATCGAGCGCGCGGTGCCTTCGATGATGCGTTCGGCGGCTTCGATGGTGGTCGCGTTCAGATCCTTCATCTTGGTCTGCGCGATCTCACGAATCTGGGCATGGGTGACCGAACCAGCCGTGGCCTTGCCAGGCGTGGCGGCGGCTTTGGCGATGCCGGCGGCCTTCTTGAGCAGGTCTCCGGCGGGCGGAGTCTTGATGACGAAGGTAAACGAGCGGTCTTCGTACACGGTGATCTCTGCCGGAATGATGCTGCCGGCCATGCCGGCGGTGCGCTCGTTGTATTCCTTGCAAAATCCCATGATGTTGATGCCGTGCTGGCCCAGGGCAGGGCCGACGGGTTGAGCAGGGGTAGCTTTGCCGGCGGGAAGCTGCAGCTTCACCACGGCTTTGACGCGCTTGGCCATGTGCACTCCTCTTGAGGTGATCGGGCCGGGAGTCCCACGTGTGGGGACCACGACTCACTGTGAGCCGTGCCCTCCCTCGCTGGCAGGGGGCGTCGCGCCGCTGCGCGCGTTCCCCATCTGTTGATTATCGCACATCGGGGCAAGAGATCATGCGAAGGAGCGGCCCTTGCGCGCGACGCGGTGCGCGATTTCGAATCCCGCGGCGGCGTAGGTCCGCCGGGCCGGGAGACGGTCGCTCTCCGTCTCCACGATGACCGTGGTGGCGCCGTGGGCCCGCAGGCGCGCAAAGGCCTCCAGCAGCAGGGCACGGCCCAGCTCGTGCCGCTGATAGGTTGGGTGGACGCCTAACGGCTCGATCTGACCAAGCCGCCGGGCGGCGTCCAGCCAGCAGACGCAGAACGCGGCGAGCGCGCCATCGGCGGCGACTGCCACGAGATCGAGCGCGGCACGTACTGGGGCATGCGCAGGGTGCGCGCCCGCCAGTCTGCGGTCATTGCCGTGCTCGCAAACGCCGCGCGATGCAGCGCCACATAGGCGTCCACCTCGCTGGCGGGCGTCAGCGGGCGAATGGTGAAGCCGGGCGGCGGCGCGGCAGGGGGAATCGGGCTGGCGAGAGACCGCCGCAGGTGCACATACCCGACGTCATCGTCCAGCGAGTAGCCGTGACGCGCAATGGCGGCGAGGCGTTCGATATCGTCGTCGCGCGCTTCGATCCAGTAGGGCAGCGGATGGCCGCGCTGGCGGTCCAGCTCATTGAAGCGCTCGGCCGCCCAGGTGAAGAGGGCATCCTCCACGGCGGCCAGCTCCGGGCCAGAGCGGATGACACAGTCTAGCACGACCCAGGGCACCTGCCACGCGGCAAACGCCAGCAACTCACCGGCCTCGTTCTGCCATAGCCGTGCGTCGTCCGCGGATTGGAGCGCGGGCGCGCCCAGGCGCCAGGGCATGTCTACCAGGTGGCGCGTGGTCGGCGGAGCCGCGCGCAGAAGCGCGGCGATGCGCGGCAGATCGGGTTCGCCCGCGCTGGGAAGCATGATGATGGGCACTGGCCGCTACTGCTTCTCCACCTGCAAAAAGTCCAGCGTGACGGGCGTTTCGCGGCCAAAGAAGGAGACGAGCACCGTCACCTTGTTGCGCTCGGGCATGATCTCATGCACGGTGCCGATGAATTCGGCGAAGGGGCCGTCGACGACCTTGACACTCTGGCCCACCTGGAAATTGATCTTGGGCTTGGCTTTGGGCGTTTCTTGCCCGGCCTTGGAGGGGGCTTTCAGAATGTAGCGAATTTCATGCTCTTGCAAGGGCACCGGGTCGGTACTGGTGCCACCGACGAAACCCGTGACGCCGGGTGTGTTGCGCACGACATGCCAGGTGTTCTCGTCGAGCACCATGTCTACGAGCACATAGCCAGGAAAGATTTTGCGCGCGACGGTGCGCCGCTGGCCGCCCTTGATCTCGATCTCATCTTCCATGGGAACGACCACGCGGAAGATGCGCTCTTTCATCCCCATCGAGATGATACGGGCCTCGAGGTGAGTTTTGACCTTATTCTCATACCCCGAATACGTATGGATCGCATACCAGTGGCGCCCGGGGATCTCTGGCTCAGGCGTGGGCGGTTGAGCGTCGGCGGCATCCTGCGGGTTCTCCTCAGGCTCT
>DASYGC010000335.1:0-2794 GCA_036000225.1 Ktedonobacterales bacterium
CGGAACCGGGTCGGCCTCCGCCGGGCTCTCCGGCGCCGCGGGCACTGGCGGTTCCTCGTGTTCCTCGTGTTCCTCGGGCGGCCGCAGACGGCGGAAGAAGAGGGCGAACAGCAGGGTATTCACCCCCTGCAGCGTCGCGCCGATCTCGAAGGGCAGCGCCAGGGACACATGGTCGAAGAGATAGCCGGCGAGCGTTGGGCTAGCCGCGGAGGTGGCTTGCGCGGGCAGGTTGGAGAGCGCGGCGATGCGGCCACGCTCGTCCGGTGGCACGACGCCCATGACATATGACTGGCGCAGGGGCATGCCGACGCGCTGCGCCAGCATCCGCAGCAGGTAGAAGGCGCCGGCCAGCCAGAAGGTGGGCGCGAGCACCATCGGGATCATCAACAGGGCTTGCAGCGCCCGGCTCCAGACGATCGCGCGCACGAGACCCAGACGTGCCGCGATCCGCGCCGCCCCCAGGTTCGACACCATCGCCGCGAGGTTGATCGCCGTATAGAGCAGGCCGATCGCCGCGGGGCTGGCGCCATAGCGGCGATAGAACCAGTAGGTGATGAATGGTCCGAAGAAGCCTACCGCCAGCCCATTGACGCTGTTCGTCGTCCACAGACGCAGCAGCGTGGGCCATGTCTGGCGCGAGAGGTTGAGACGTGGCAGATGCCGACGGGGCGGGGCAGCGCCGTTGGAGGCCGGTCGCGGCGCGACCGGCGGGGCGGGCGCTGGTGGCATGCGCGTCTCGACGATCGGAATCACCAGCAGGGCGGCCGCGGCCGCGAGCGCTGCCATCAGCAGAAAGGTGGGACGGTAGGCGTTTAGTCCATGCAAGCCGTAGCGCGGCAGCAGGGTGGGGAGCGCCGCGAGTGGCCCGCCGATCAGCGCGCCCAGGGACGAGGCGAAGGCTACGCGCCCAAAGAGCGCGTTACGATGGCGCGCGGGGACGGCATCCGCCAGCAGCGCCTGTTCAGCTGGCTGGTAGGGGCCGACCGCGCCCGCGCCAGCACCCGCGCCACGACCAAACGAGCCAAGCGCCGCGAAGATGAAGAGCAGCGCCACCACATGTGACGAGGCAAATACCAGCGCCGCCACCGCCGCGCAGAGCGGCAGGAGGATCAGAAAGGGCTTGCGTCCGATCCGGTCCGCGAGCAGACCAACGCAGGTCGAGAGCAGGGCGGAGGTCAGCGCGACCGCGGAGAAGAGCGCGCCGAGTTCAATCCCACTGAAGCCGATGAGCGCGAGGTAGATGGGGACGATGATGCCCGCGAGGGCCCGCGCCGCGCTCATGCAGGTGCGGGCGGCGATGACGAGCAGCAGGTCGCGGGTCATCCAGTCGGGGTGGAGCCGCAGACGCAGGCGGTGTCTGGCGCCAGTGGCGCCCGAGTTTCCGAGCGGGTGAATCCGCAGATAAAGGCGTTCCGCCACGAAGTCCGCCTGCGCGGACTGGGGAGATTTAGTATCAGCCTCCCCGGACGCCCCGGACCCAGCAACGGCGCGTCTACTCATGCTCTCCCCATTCACGTGATCTCGGTTAGGCGACGATCATACGCCACCATCGCCACCATATCACAGTGCAGCCGCGCAGCCTCGCAGCCACATCTGCTATCCTGGGGTGGATGGCATACCACAGGAAAGGATCATGGTGGGTCATGGCAGTATCGCTTGAGGAGACCCTGGGAGCGCTGACCGGCGAACTGGAGCGGCGCTTTCCCTACGCCGCCGTGCTGCTGGCCAGCGCCTCGGGCGTACGCGTGGGGTCGAACGGACGCGAACAGAGCGCGGGCGAGGAAGACCCCAGCCGCGGCGTCGTCTTTACGATCTACAACGGCCGTTCGTTCGATGAGCTGGCCACCAGCGATCTCGACCCCGACCGGCTGGCGCGGGAAGTGCGCGCGTGGGCGGGAGGGCTGCGCCTGCAGTCGGGCGGACCACCGCTGATCGTGGACCGCGGCGCGCTGGAGCAGGAGTTCGTGACGGCGATGGCGGTGGACCCGACCAGCGTGCCGCTGGCACAGAAGCTGGCGCATGTCACGGATCTGCAGGCGCGCGCGCAGGCGCTGGATCCCCGCATCGTGCGCGCCGACGTGCGCTACCAGGATCGCGCCGAGGAGCGGCTATACATCGGCCGGGGACGCCAGCTGCGCCAGCGCGTGGTACGCACCAGCATCTTCACCGTGCTGGTGGTCTCCGATGGCAGTCAGACGCGGCTGCACTTCTTGATTCGCGGGGGGGCGGGTGGCTACGAGGCGGTGAGTGTCAGCGAGTTCGATCTGGAGGCGGCGGCGGTGGTGGCGGTGCGCCTGCTGGAGGCGGAAAAGCTGGAGCCCGGCGAGTACGATACCATCACCGATCCGAGTGTCTCGGGGGTCATCGCGCATGAGTGCTTCGGGCACGGGGTTGAGATGGATCTATTCCCCAAAGGGCGCGCGCGGGCCGAGCGCTACATTGGCAAGCGGGTGGCGGCGACGGGCGTGGATATGTTCGACGATCCCAGCCTGCCGGACGCGGCGGGCTCGTATTTCTTCGACGATGAGGGCGAACTGGCCGCGCCCACGCAGATTCTGCGCGATGGTGTGTTGCTGCAGCCGATCAGCGATCTGACCTCCTCGATGCTGGCGCATGGGGTGCACACGGCCAACGGTCGCCGGCAAGATTTCACGCGTAAGGCGTACGCGCGGATGAGCAATACGTTTTTCGCGCGCGGGCGCACCAACGCGCAGGCGATGGTGGCGGGGATGGAGCGTGGCATCTATCTGCACCAGGCGGAGAGCGGCATGGAGGACCCGATGGGCTGGGGCAT
>DASYGC010000336.1:0-13076 GCA_036000225.1 Ktedonobacterales bacterium
TAGCGGTTCGCGGCCAGGTAGGCCACCGCCGGGTCGTGGGGGGATGGCTCGATCGCGCTGATCAGCGCCCATTCCGGCAGATCGGCGGGTGTCACGTTGTCCCAGTGCTGGCCGCCATCGCGCGAGACATGCACCAGCCCATCATCGGAACCCGCCCACAGCAGACCGCGCTGACGGGGCGACTCCGCGAAGGCGAAGATCGTGCCGTAGTATTCGGTGCCGCAGTTGTCCAGCGTCAGCGGCCCGCCGGAATCTTGCAGGCGACTGGGTTCGTTGCGCGTGAGATCAGGGCCGAGCGTCTCCCAACTGGCGCCTTCATCTTTGGTGCAAAATACGTGGTTGCCGGTGACGTAAAGCACGTTGGGATCGTGCGGCGAAAGCACGATCGGGAAGGTCCACTGGAAGCGGTAGCGCACATCTTTCGCGGGCCAGCCGATCATCTGCTCCGGCCAGACGGTGATGTCGCGGCGGTGGCCGGTGCGGCAGTCGTAGCGGCTGATGTAGCCCTGGTAGCTGCCGGCATAGATGATGTGCGGATCGTCGGGACGCACGGCGATATAGCCACTCTCACCACCGCCGATTTCAACACAGTCGGCCTCGGTGATGATACCGTTGACCGAGCGGCTGGGCACACTGATGGTGGTGTTATCCTGCTGCGCGCCGTAGATGCGATAGGGCACTTGCGTGTCGGTGGTGACGTGGTAGAACTCCGCGGTGGGCTGGTTCATCAGCGAGGACCACGTCTGGCCGCCGTTGACCGAGACACACGCGCCACCGTCATTGCCTTCGATCACGCGGTTCGCATCGCGTGGATCGATCCATAGATCGTGGTTGTCGCCATGCGGAATGGCCAGCCGCTCGAAGTGGCGCCCGCCATCGTGCGAGCGCCACAGCCGTACGCTGAGCACCCACACGGTCTCGGGATCCTGTGGATCGGCGTGTATGTGCTGGTAATACCACGGGCGCGACAGCAGCGCGTGGTCATCGCAGGTCAGCTCCCAGGTGGCGCCGCCGTCGTCCGAGCGGTAAACACCACCTTTTTCGGCCTCCACGATGGCCCACACGCGCTCGCCACGCGCGGGCGAGACGGTGATGCCGATTTTGCCCAGCGTGCCGCTGGGCAGACCCTTATTGTGCGTCAGTTCGGTCCAGTGGTCGCCGCCATCGGTGGTTTTCCAGATGCCGCACCCGGCGCCGCCGCTGTCCAGCCGGTGGGGCAGACGCCGCGCGCGCCACGCGGTGGCGTAGAGGATGCGCGGATTGCTCGGATCGAGCGCCAGCTCATTGGCGCCGACATCCTCGTTGAAGAACAGCACCTGCTCCCAGCTGGCGCCGCCAGCGCGCGAGCGGTAGATGCCGCGCTCGGCGTTGGGTCCGTGGGCGTGGCCCAACGCGGCCACGTAGACCATATCGGCGTTCGTAGGATGCACGCGAATGCGCGCGATATTGCGGGTCGCCGCCAGGCCCAGGTGGGTCCAGGTTTGGCCGCCATCGGTGGATTTGTAAACGCCATCGCCGTGCGAGACATTGCCGCGGATGGTTGGCTCGCCCATACCAGCGTAGAGCACGTTGGGATCGGATGGCGCCACGGCCAGCGCTCCCACCGAGGCACGCTTGAACGACCCATCCGAGACGTTCTGCCAGTAGCGCCCGCCATCGGTGGTCTTCCACACGCCGCCGCCCGTAGACCCGAAGTAGAAGACCCGCGGGTTGGAGGGATCGCCGGCCACGGCCACCACCCGTCCACCGCGAAACGGACCGAGACTGCGCCAGGCGAGCGCGGTCCCCTCCCCCAGCTGGGACCCACGTGCGGAGAGGGGAGCGGACGCGGACGCTGCCTGCTGTTCCGGATTCCGCCCGTTTACTGTCTTGCTTGCTGTGCCGCGCTTCGCCATGCTCGTCCTCCTCAACGCATCGCCAGCATCACATCCGCGTCCGTTTAGACCAAACCGTTGCGGCGGATTGCGCCCATAACTCCAGTATAGCAGAGGGACGCGCGAGCATGGAATCGCGTCACTGAGTGCTGATGGAGATCATCAGTTGGGAGCGGGCGGCAACTGACTCGCAAGCGGATGCCAACCCGTCACGCCATCTGGTATAACGCACCGGGGGGATTTGTGCGCGGGCGCGCGACAGGCATCAAGAGGAGGAAGACCAATGGCTCAGGGAAATGTGTCAGCCGCACGCGCGGCCGACTTGCGGCCGGCCGGTACCAAGCTCTCCTGGCGCGCCGTGCGCGAGGGCGCGGCAGAACGCGTGCGCCGGCGGCAGGTGCTGTGGATTGGCATACCGGTTGCCGTTGTGGTCTTGCTGGTCGTGGCCGCGATCGGCGGTTACGCCTTTAACTGGCGCTGGACGGGGTTCCGCGGCAATACGCTGTGGGACTGGATGAACCTGCTCTTCACGCCGGTTGCCATCGGGGTGGCAAGTATCTCATTCAACCTGCAGCAGATGCGCCGGAACCTGCGCGTGAGCGAGGAGCAGCGCGCCGAGGCGACCTGCGAAGCCTGCCTTGATCACATCTCGCATCTGCTCGTAGACGGCCACCTGCGCGAGGCGCCGCCCGAGAGCGCCGTCCGCCAGGTGGCCCGCGCCCGCACGCTGGCGGCCGTGCGCCGGGTCGGCCCTCAGCACCGCGCACTGATCCGCCAGTTCCTCGACGAATCGGGCCTGCTGGCCGGCGATACCCCGATGCTGACGCTGGAGGAGTTGGGCACGGGCGCGTGATCCCATCAACCCTCTCCTCGGGATAAGGGCCTCGAAGGCTCGCCGCGATTCGGCGCCCCATTGGCGTGAGCGCGCGCGAGAGCCTTCGAGACGGTAGCTAGCAGGCAAATCAGATAATACTGCGTTCTTGGGCCGCGCTCATTCGTCAGGGCTGAAGTCAACGGCGACGTATGGCTCGTCGCCGATGACCCAGGCGTCGTGGCCCGGCGGCACGTCGAAGGCATCCCCCGCCGCCAGTTCGCGCTCCGTGCCGTCAGCCATTTTGACCAGTGACCGCCCCGAGACCACGTAGCCGATGTGTCGGACCTGGCACAGGTCGGTGCCCGCAATCGGCCTCATATGCTCCGTCCAGTGGAATCCCGGTTGGTAGGTAACGCGCGCTGCCGTGGTCGTGCCCAGGTGGATGATCTCGAGCCGTCCCTTGCCTCCCATCTGGCGGCTCTCGTCGGGCACGTCGAAACTCTTGGCCTGTAATGGTGTACTGTTCGTCGTGGTCATCGCGTGATCTCCCCTCTTCTCGTCAAACACGGGCCGTAGCCCGGCCCCTGTGATCAGTTTATCGGGCCAGTGCCGAATTTCCATCTCCCAAATGGGATAGTTCGAGGTCTAGAGAGGGATACTTTGTCGTATGCGGGAGATATGCCACCAGACTCAAGGCGTGTCGGGCCCCGCGACCAGCCCATGCGTCACCGCCCAGCTCGCGATCTGCGCGCGTGAGGTGAACCCCAACTTATGGAGGATGTGCTTGACGTGCAGCCCGGCCGTTCCGGCCGTAATGCTGAGAGCCTCGCCGATCTGGCGATTCGTGACACCCCGCGCTACCAGTCCCGCTATCTCAATCTCCCGTGGTGTCAATTCAACCTCGTCCACGCTGCCCAGTGGTTTGCCTGGTAGATCCAATGCCAGCGCTTCGGCTGTCGCCTGCTCTAACGACAACTCCCGTCCCGCCGCGAACGCCACGGCGAATGCTGTCCCATCGAGCTGGTCGCGGACGCGAGCCAGGCCGCGCGCAACCTCGGCCGCATTGACTGGCGAAGTCTCCGTGCCCAGTGCCTCAAGCTGCGCCTCCGCCGCACCAAACAAGCGCGCCGCTCGGTCCGGCTGCTTCAGCGCGCCCAGCGTCCCCGCCAGGCCGGCCAGACACTCCGCCATGCCCCGCTGATCACCCTGGCCACGGAACAGCGACAGACTCTCGCGGAAGAGACGCAAGGCCCGCCGTCCGGCGCTGCCGCGCAGCGCGAGCCAGCCGAGATTGTGCAGCAGGCTGGGCACGGTACCCGTTATCCCCTGCCCGCGCAGCAGCGCCAGACTTTCCTGGTAATGCGCTGCTGCGCGGGCGTCGTCGCGTTGGCCACGTGCGAGGTCGCCCAGGAAGTTGTGCGCCTGCGCCATGCCCCAGGCGTCGCCCAGCGCCCGCCAGCGGGCCAGCGCCCCCTCCAGCCCCGCCCGCACCGTGGAAGCATCTCCGTCTCCGTGATTGAAGTTCAAGATACTCTGCACCAGCGCCGCGTGGGCGGCTCCCCAGGCATCGCCGACCTCCGCGAAGAGCCGCAGACTCTCCGCCGCCGCGGCGCCAGCCTCTGGTTGATCGGTGACCATCGGCAGTGCTTGCAGCGCGTAGGCCAACCCACGCTTGTTGTCGAGGGTGCGGTAGAGTGCGACACTTTCCTCGAGTCGTGCCCGCGCGCGAGGGAACTGGCCCTGCAGCCACGCATACTCGCCCTCTGCCTCCAGCGCCTTCGCCCGGACTGCCGCGGGCGCCTCCTGGCTTCTTGCCAGCGCGGCGCTGACCCTCTCCAATCCCTCACTGACCTCTCCGCGAAAGCTCCAGAACCAGAAGAGCGCCCCCACCAAGCGTAGTCCCAACTCGGCATCACTGCCCGCAGTGGCACGCCGGCTCCAGTCGAGTGCGCTGCGCAGATTGTCCTGGTCGAGCGCCAGCCGTTCGAGCCAGTCACCGCGCGCGCCACTCATGAGCCTGGGTTCGGCGGTCTCGGCGAGGTGCAAGAAATACCGGGCGTGCTGTTGCCGCGTGCGCTCCACTTCCGCACTGTCGATCAGGCGCGCCCAGGCGTACTGTCGCACCGGTTCCAGCAAACGGAAGCGCGCTTCACCAGGCTGCCCCAGTGGCTCGACCAGCGACTTCTCAACCAGCGCCGTGAGCAGGTCGAGCACGTTGTCCCGTTCGATCCCATCGCCCCCGCCAACGTGCTCCGCCGCCGCCACGCCGAAGCTTCCGGCGAACACCGCTAGCCGCCGAAAGAGCACCCGCTCCTCCGAGATCAAGAGCGCATGACTCCAGTCCAGTGTCGCGCGCAGCGTCTCCTGGCGGGGCAGTGTCCGCTGGCCTCCACCGAGCAGCCGGAGCGCATCATCCAGCCGGCCCGCGATCTGTTCGGGGGCCAGCGCGCCCATCCGCGCCGCCGCCAGCTCGATCCCTAATGGCAGGCCCTCCAGGCGCTGGCAGATCGCGGCCACGCTGGCCGCATTGTCCGCGGTCAAGGTGAAATCCGGCCGTCGCGCCCGCGCGCGATCGAGAAAGAGCGCCACCGCCTCCACCTGCGCCAGCGCCTCCAGCGCGGGGAGTGGCGCCGCATCTGGCAGCGCGAGTGAAGGCACGCGCCACGTGATCTCGCCAGGGATGCGCAGTCGTTCACGGCTGGTAGCCAGAATCCGCAGCCGCGGACAGGCGCGCAGCAGGGTCTCGGCCAGCCGGGCACACGCTCCTATCAGGTGCTCGCAGTTATCCAGCACCAGCAGCAGGCGGCGAGACGCCAGCGCGGCCGCCAGCGACGCCAGCAGTGGCCGGCCCGCTGTTCCATGTACTCCAATCACCGTGGCAACAGCGCGGGGGACCTGTTCCGAGTCGGCGAGTGGCGCGAACTGGACGAACCAGACACCATCTGGAAAGTCGCGCCCCAGATCGGCGGCCACGCGCAGGGCCAGACGTGTCTTGCCACAGCCTCCCGCTCCGGTCAGGGTGAGCAGCCGCGTCCGCACGAGGAGCCGCTGGATCGCGGCGCGATCAGTTTCGCGCCCGATGAAGCTGGCGATTTCGGTGGGCAAGTTGTGTCGGGAGGATCCGTATCCACCGCCCGGTGCGGTCGTAGTCATCGGTATGAGCAGCCGATCTTCGTCGGGCGACGCCGCGCTACGTATGTATGCCCTGGCGGGCCGGCCCCGCCACTTTACGTGCTCCCTCGGTACGTCTCTGGGACATAGGCCATTGACGGTTTACCGCTACGCACCAATCACCTTGAGCAGCCGCAGGTACAGCCACCCGAGCAGCAGACCGATTGCCAGCCAGAAGGCAAAGGCGACGTAGGCCCGCAGCATCTGGCGCACCACGGGACGCAGCGTCGCGGCATTGCTGGCGCGCAGGGCTCCGGTGAACGGCAGTATCGCCACGGGCAACGAGAAGAGCACCGCCAGCGCGCCGTGCGGCGCGCCGCGTAGCAGCGCGGGCACGATGACTGCTAGATACGCCGCCACGAGCGTCACGACGAACAGCAGGCGACCGGGCCAGCGTCCCAGCCCGCGTACCAGCGTGAGACGGTGGTCGCTCTGTTCCGGGGTGAAAGCCAGCAGGTGGGCGGATTCGAGCAACGCCGCGGCGAATAGACCGAGCGCGAGACCCACCCAGAGCGCGAAGGAGGTCACTGGTTCACGTTGCGCTAGCAGCGTAAACGCCACGATGCCTGGACCCAACGTCAGGCAAACGGCGATCTCACCCAGGGCGACCAACGCGGGGGCATAGGCACTCGCGGCATAGAGCAGGGCCACGAGCAACCCGCTGGCTCCCAGCACAAAGACCGGCGTCCCGCCGCCAACGCCCAGCAGCGCACCGAGCACGGCGCCCAGCGCGAGAAGCACCGCCGCCACGCGCAAGGCGTCAAGTGGATAGATGCCCGCATCACGCAGACTCGTCGTCAGCAGCGGATGAGAACGCGCCGCCGCTACATTTCCTGGCGTCGCGAGCCGGCGCTGGTCATGCGCATAATCGAGATAGGCCTTGAGCACATGGGTGCCCACCAGCACCAGGGCGACGGCCAATGCCGTGACGACCAGGGTGAACCATGCGAACGTCGTGCCCCGCGCCCACAACCAACACACGGTCACCAGCAGTGGCGCCTCCACGCATACCAGTGTGGCTGGACGGCACAAGGGGAGCCAGCGCAACAACGCGTGCGGCACGATGGCGGGCAGGCGTTGGGCAGGCGATGACACGTGGGGCACATGCAGCGATACGGAGCCGGCGGGCATGCCCGCCGTGGCAAAGGAGGCTGGACCAGTAACACTGTTGCCAGTGGGCAATGCCTCGACGGCTTCCTGGTCGCCGGGCCGGGCTGGGCCGCCGTCCTGCATGCTTCCTGCCTTTCCGAGAGTTGCCTCCAGCGGCGATGCCAGACGACACGAGACACCATTGGGCGATCGGGCGGTCTAAAAGTCGGTGGCGCGCTGCTGGTTGCGCAGCCGCTCCTCGATACGCGCCATCGTCGCGTTGAGGTGCGCCTGGCTCACTCCCAGCGTGAGGTCGCCGCGAGTCTTTTCCAGGATGCCACGCACCGAATCGGTGGTGCGGCGCAGGTTGCCCGTGATGGCGTCGGGATAGTCGAGCGTAATGAGTTGTGAATAGATCTCATCCATATCGGCTAGCAGCGCCTCGCAGCCTTCCAGCTCACCGCGACGCAGGCGATCGAGGATGTAGCGCCGCAGTTCACCGACGGTCTCGCCCATGCCGTTGAGGAACGGCGCCCACTCAACCCCTAGATCTTCGGGGGTGGGCAGCGGGTCGCGCCGGATCAGCGCGCATGTGAGCGCGGCTTCGGCGTACTCTTTTTGCGCATCGGCGACGAAGCCGGCGAAGAAGATATCCTGATGACCACGCAGGTCCACCGCCATGTCGCGCAGCAACCCGCCGGCCTCGGTGAGCAGTCGCTTGGCGGACTCAAACTCGTCGCGGTGCGCGGCGCGGATGGCATTGGCGCACAGCCGGATCGCCGAGCGCGAACGGGGCAGCGCGCGCTCGCGGGCGTTGTGTTTGGTATCCAGATACTGATGAGCCGCCTGACCCAGGGCGGCAATCGATCCGCTTGGGAGGTCTGACATCGCAGCACCCTCCTGTCTTTCTGTACGCGCTGTGCGCACGCTCGCTGGCGTTGGTGGTCAGCCACCACTACCCATGTCCCATGTGGAGCGGTGCGCCTACCTACCTGCCCGCATTCCACGCCGGTCAGTTCAGAGTGTACACGGCTGCGCGCGCCACTGTCAAACGCCGGGGCCGCACGCCCGCCCGACCCGCGCCCGGCAGTCACGACACAGGAACCAAACTGAGGAGGCAGTGTACCGCTCCCCTGTCGGGGGCCGTGCTTCTGTTCTATACTACGTACGCGGGTGGCAGGACGTTTGGATGGTGGAGAGGGGCATGGCGCGGCCGCGCCTGCTGGCCGCGCCTGCTGGCCGCGCTGGATGTGCCAGCCGCGGCCGCCGCGCGAAGCGATGCGATGGTGCGCCTCGTCGCGCTGTACTCCAGTCGCCCTCTCAGAGGCCGGGAGCGTTGCGCCTCGCCGGCCCAGCAGCGAGCAGTTTGGCCCCATTCTTGCGCTTGGCGACACAGTATGGTGCGGTGCGCCCGCATGGCTCTCCCATCTCCTCACATCCGGCTGGCGGTTCGAGTAGAGCGGTGAACATGGATCAGATTAGCGACCCCGAGGCAAAATCAGGCACCGACCGGCTCTTTGCCGGGGGCGGCGAGGTGGGGGCGGTGCTGGCCGGCATTGATTGGTCGCACACGCCACTGGGTCCCGTCGCGAGCTGGCCGCGGACCCTGCGCACGAGCCTGCGCATCTGCTTGACCAGCCGGCACGACATCATTCTATGGTGGGGACCCGATCTGATCGTCTTCTACAATGATGCCTACGCCCCGACGCTGGGCATCCATCACCCCGCCGCCGCCGGCAAGCCTGGGCGCGAAGTGTGGTCGGAGATCTGGGACGTCATCGGGCCGATGCTCGAAGGGGTGCTGGCCACCGGTCAGCCCACCTGGTCGCGCGACCAACTGCTGTACCTGGAACGCAACGGCTATGTGGAAGAGACGTATCACACCTACTCGTACAGTCCCATCGAGGATGACGGCGGCAACGTAGGGGGCGTCTTCACCGCCGTCACCGAGACGACTACGCGCGTGCTGGCTGAGCGCCGCGCGGTGGCCGCGCGCGATCTGGCCGCCGCCGTCGTGGACGCGCGCACCGGCGCGGAAGTCTGCGTGCAGGGGGCGCGCGCGCTGGAGACGGACCGCAACGACGTACCCTTCGCACTGTTCTACTTGCTCGATCGCGAGGGCCGCCATGCCCATCTGGCGGCGCGTACCAGTCTGCCGCTGGACGAAGCATTCGCGCCGGCGGATCTGGATTTGGAGACCGAGCAAGCGCCGCCGGCGCAGCGGGCCAGAGAGCGCAAGGGGCCAGCAAAGCAACCAGGTCTGAGCGAGACGGACTCACCATACCAGTGGCCGCTGGCACGCGTCGCGCGAACGGGCCAGCATGAGGTTGTGAACGACCTGCCGCGCTGGCCCGGCGCCATGCTGACGCACGCGGCCCACGCGCTCGCGCCACGCGCGGTGGTGCTGCCCGTCACGGAGCCAGGGCAGGCGTCGCCCGCGGCCATTCTCATCGTCGGAGTCAACCCCCACCGGGCACTGGACGAGGAGTACACGCGCTTCTACACGCTGCTGGCGAGCCATCTCTCCTCCGCCCTGGCCAGTGCTCACGCCTATGAGGAGGAGCGCCGCCGCGCCGAGGCGCTGGCCGCCATCGACCATGCCAAGACTGTCTTCTTCAGCAATGTCTCGCACGAGTTCCGCACGCCACTCGCGCTGATGTTGGGGCCGCTGGAAGATCTGCTCGCCCGCCGCGCGGCACTGCCACCCACCGCGCGCCAGGAGCTCGATCTGGTCCACCGCAATGGCCTGCGCCTGCTGAAGTTAGTCAACACCCTGCTCGACTTCGCGCGCATCGAGGCCGGACGCATCGAGGCCAACTATACGCCGACCGATCTCGCCACCCTCACCGCCGAACTGGCCAGCTCGTTTCACTCGCTGATCGAACACGCCGCCCTGCGTCTGGTGGTGGACTGTCCCCCGCTCGACGAGCCGGTGTATGTGGACCGCGACATGTGGGAGAAAGTCGTCCTCAATCTGCTCTCGAACGCCTTCAAATTCACGCTCGCCGGCACGATCGAAGTGCGGCTGCGGCGCGCCGGTAACCGTGGCGAACAGGTGGCGCTCACCGTGCGCGACACGGGCGTTGGCATCGCGGCGGCGGAGTTGCCGCGCCTGTTCGAGCGCTTCCATCGTGTCGAAGGCGTGCGCGCGCGCACGCACGAAGGTTCAGGTATTGGTCTGGCGCTGGTGCAGGAGTTGGTGCAGTTGCACGGCGGCACGATCCAGGTCGCCAGCGCCGAGGGCGAGGGCACCACCTTCACCGTGACCATTCCCACCGGGACGGCACATCTGCCCAGCGAGCGCATTCAGGTCAGGTCGGCACGGGCCTCGACGGCCCTGGGATCGGCGGCCTACCTACAGGAAGCGGAGCGCTGGCTGCCCGACGACCTCGCGCTGCCGGCGCATGAAACAGGAGAGTTGCTCGCGGATGCGCCAGATCACACACCGGTGCTCGCATCTGAATCACCCGTGCGCATCGTCCTGGCCGACGACAATGCCGATATGCGCGACTACGTGCGCCGGCTACTCGGTGAGTATTATACGGTCGAGGCCGTCGGCACGGGCACGCAGGCGTTGGCGGCCATCCACCGTACCCCACACCTGCTTCCCGATCTGGTGATCAGCGACGTGATGATGCCCGAACTGGACGGCTTCGGCTTGCTGCGCGCACTGCGCGCCGACCCACGCACCGCCAACCTGCCGGTCATCATGCTCTCGGCGCGCGCCGGCGAGGAGGCGACCATCGAGGGGTTGCTGGCGGGCGCCGATGACTATCTGGTGAAGCCCTTTTCGGCGCGCGAGATACTCAGCCGCGTGCGGGCGCGGTTGGATATCGCCCGCACGCGGGCGGATGCGCTGCGCCGGGCGCGCCAGCTCGAGACCATCTTTGAGGCCGCTGCCGATGGCATGGTGATCTATGATAATACCGGCAGCCTGGTGCAGTGGAATACGGCGCTGGCGGAGTTGTTTGAGTTCGAGCGGATACCCTCTTACACGGGACTCCCAGTCGCCACGCGCCCCGCGGGGTTGGCGGTGCGCGACGAACGCGACCAGCTCATTCCCGCTGAGGACCTCCCCTTCATGCGCGCGGTGCGCGGTGAGGTATTGACCGGACCGCGCGCGGTGGATCTGACCGTCACGACGCCCAGTGGCACCGACAAGTACGTCAATGTCAGTGCGGCGCCGCTCCACGATGAGACCGGGCAGACCATTGGCGCTGTCGCGATTTACCGCGATGTGACCGAGCGCCGGCGGCTCGAGCAGCGCACGCATGAGGCGTTGGCCGCGCTGCTGGCGATGGCCGAAGCGCTCGCAATCGGACCTGAGGCGGCAACTGAAGCGGGGGACGAGTCCGCGAATGAGGCGGCGACATTACCTGTCCATCATGCTGACTCGCCGCTGAGCCAGGACCACGCCCCTCTTATGACTCCCCCCGCGGCCACCGCACCGGTCAGCGTCGCGACACAGACGACGATCCAGCAACTTATTGCTCTGACGCGAGGCGTCTTGCGGGGGCAATATACCGCGGCCGCGATCATCGATCTCGCCGCCGACGCCGTCCACCCATTGGCCGTTGTGGGCCTGACGCCAGCCATCGAGCGCCAGTGGTGGAGCGATCTGTCGGGGGCTTCCGCCAGTGCGTACCTGCCCCAGCCAGTCGTGGAGCGGCTCCTGTTGGACGAGGTAGTCATGCTTGATCTGGAACGGCAGCCCCCCGTCCCTGGCCAGAACTATTTTGGTATTGCCAGTGTTGTCGTCATGTCATTGCGCCTCGATGCCAACCGGGTGCTGGTCTTCGGCATCGAGACGCGTGACCGCTCTCCGTTCACTCCACGGGAAGTCGAGCTGGCGCGCGCGGCGACCCGCCTGGTAGCTCTGGTGTTGGAGCGCGAGCGTCTCAGCCGCGCGCGGCTGGAGGCCGAGGCACGGGCACTGGCTGCAAGGGAGACGTACGAGCACATGCAAACGTTCGTCGGCATCGCCGGGCACGAGCTGCGCACGCCGGTGACGAGCCTGCGCATCAATATCCAGCTCGCCGAACGCGCGCTGCGCGCCAGCTTGACCGCCGATCTCCCACACGGTGCGGACAGCAAACTGAGCCGTGCGCAGGGACTGCTGGAACGCGCGGACGGCCAGATGGTGCGGCTCAACCGGCTGATCGAGGATCTGCTCGACACGACGCGCATCGCGTCGGGCAAACTGGAGCCACATCTGGAAATCGACGATCTCGGCGATATTGTCAGCGAGGCGGTCGAGATGCAGCGCCTCGCCTGGCCCAGCCGCGAGATCACGCTTGACCTCCCAGACGCTCCGCTTGCCTGGCGGCTGGATGCCGATCGCGTAGGACAGGTGCTCACGAACTATCTTACCAACGCGCTCAAGTACTCCGCCGAAGATCGCCCTGTCGCCGTCTCGGTCTCGCTCACGGGCGAGGGCGTGCGGGTCACCGTGCGGGACGAAGGACCAGGACTCACACCGGAGGCGCAGAGGCGCGTATGGGACCTGTTTCATCAGGTGGAGGGCATACGCCAGCAGAGCGGGTCGGGCGTCGGACTGGGACTGGGCCTGTACATTAGCAAGACTATTGTCGAGCGCCATGGCGGCCAGGTCGGCGTCGACAGCGCGCCGGGGCATGGATCTACTTTCTGGTTCACGCTGCCAGCAAGTGATGCAGCGGACGTCGGATCAGCAGGCGATGATGAGTTGCCTCACCCTAGCCCATAGACCGGAATGGCGGCGCCATTGATGAGCCAGGCGTCGTCGGAGGCCAGGAACAGCAACACGCGCGCCACCTCGTCGGCCTTGGGCCAGCGAGCGAAGTCGGCGCCGGGGATGCTGGCCCGATTGGCGGGGGTATCGATGATGCTGGGCAGTATGCAGTTTACGGTGATGCCCTGGTCGCGCAGCTCCTCGGCCTGCACCTCGGTCAGCGTGATGATGCCTGCCTTGGCGACGGCATAGGCCGCGGCGTTCTTGCGTCCACTGCGCGCACCGCGCGCCGAAATGTTCAGGATGCGTCCGCTGTGCTGCCGCAGCATCACCTGTGAGACGTGCTTGGAGACCAGGAAGGCCGAGCGCAGGTTCAACTCCTGCATCCGTTGCCACGTGTCCAGATCCAGCTCGGCGA
>DASYGC010000337.1:0-3029 GCA_036000225.1 Ktedonobacterales bacterium
CCCCGGCCTGGTCGATCTGCTCGAACACTTCGCCGCGCCGATGCTCTCCAAGCCCTTTGAGATTGATGCGTTGTTGACCCTCGTCGACCAGGCGGCAGGCGCGCCAGCATCACCGGCGCGGCCGGCATAGCCCGATCACCAACGCCGTTCCCTGGTTGCCGCGACGTGGCATGTAGACAGGCGCCCGCCCGCGCTTTCGCACGGGCGGGCGCTTGCGATCGCTCGCTTGCCGGCTGGCATGCTAGCGTGCCTGGGTCGCGCTCAGCTCGCCACGCTCGCCGCGTGGGCGCAACAGGGTCACCTTGGCGCTCGGCTTGCGCGCCACGCGCGGATGATCCACGGCCGCCTGGCGCGCCAGCCGCGCGGCGGTAGTCGCGCGCTTTGCCGCGAGGGCGAGGTCGGTCAATTGCGCGTCGAGCCACTTTTCCGCGCTCTCGGCGCGCAGGACGGCGCGTATGCCACGCGCACGGCGCATGCGCTCGCGCCGCGACATCGTCAGCGCCTGGTAGAGTGCATCGGCCGTCCCCGTGATGTCGGTCGGCGCGACATTGACGGTATCCGAACCCAACTGCTCGTAGGCTCCGGCGGTGCGCGCCAGCACGATGACTCCCGCGCGATTGTTGACCAGTCCGCCCTCTTTGACGACCAGATTCATCCCATCGATGATCGGGTTCACCAGCAACACATCGTAGCGGCGCATACAGGCCAGCGCGCGCGCCTGATCGTTGTCGACCAGCGCCACAATTGGTTGCCAGCTCGCCGTGCCGTATTGCGCATTGATGCGCGCGATGGTGCGCTCCACCTGCGCGGCATAGGTGCGATACGCCGCCAGGCTTTCGCGCGAAGGCACCAGCAGCGCCAGAAAGGTCACCTGGCCCTTCAGTTTGGGGTGCAGCTTGAGCAGGCGCTCGTACGCCAGGAAGCCCCGCACGATGTTCTTGGTCGGTTCCACGCGATCGACCCGTACGATCAACTGGTGATCTTCATCGAGATGCAGCTGTTCGGCGATCCGCTCCGCCTGCGCCGTGGCTTCGGGTAAGCGCGCTTGAGCGCGCACCGGCGCGGCATCCAGCGCGATCGGATGCGCACGCACCCAGATCGTGCGGTCCTGCCAGATCAGCCCTTGCAGATCTCCCTGGCGATCGTAGACCCGTCTGGCTCCCCGCAGGGCGCGGAGCGCCCCCGCGAGAAAGTTTTGAGCATCGCGCTGTGTCTGGAAGAACACACAATCGTTGGCCGCGAGGCCGCGATAGATGGCGCGCACCATATAGTCAGGCAACATCTCCCAATAGCGGGAGTCGGGCCAGGGAATGTGGACAAACTGCGCCAGGCGCGCGTTGGGGCAACGCTCGCGGACGTACGCAGGCGCCAGATAGAGGTGATAGTCCTGAAAGAGCACCGGAGTCTGCGTGCCGCGCGCCGCCAACTCCGCGATGACGGCACTGGCTACCGATTGATTCACCTCTTTATAGCCGCGCTGCCAATCTTCGGCGGTACGCGCGCCGAACAGCCCTGACGTGCCCGGCTGGAGCAAATAGTGCTGTGCGAACCAGAGCACCCCGTTGCTGATCCGATCATAATAGCGCCGATAGGCCTGGGGCGCGACATCCACCAGCCGCAGATCGAGCCGTTTCATGCCCGCGGGCGCGTGAATCGCCCCACCGGCGGTGGCCGCCGCGGCGAGCCGATCGGCTTCCGTCATCGCGAGCGCGATCCAGGTGACCGGGCGCCCGCGCGCGGCGGCAAGCAGTCCGCTCACCATACCACCCGCGCCACGCGTCGCCTCTGGCTGGCCATCAGCCCCCAGTTGATGCTCGACTGGCCCACGATTGCTCACCAGGATGATGCGTTGTGGCGCGCGCCGGTCGTGCGCCGGCATCTCACGCGGCCCGCGCCGCTTGCGTGTTCCCACCACTTCAGGCAATCCTCTGCGTGTCACGACTGAATCCCTCCCGCGCGAGTGTGGCGCTCCGTACCAGTTGCATAGTGGGCACAACCGGCATGAGTGTCTCATCCGCGCATGAGAAGCGGGTGATAGCCACATGAGATAGACCTAAGAGTTTGCGGGTGCTCAACCCGCCAGGGACCCACGAACTTCCAAGCAACTCCCATGCCAGCGGTCGCGCCATGCGGGTCCGTGTTTGCCGTAAATGCCTGGCTTTTGGAGGCTGGCACGAAACATGCACTTGCTGCCATTGACGCCATCGAGCGGCGGGAATACGTCCCTCCATTCATGGTGGTGGCAACCGCGGATTGCGACGATCGACGAGAGTTGAGGAATCGTCCCCAGCAACGTCAGCCGCACCCGGTGCCGGCATGGCGCAACGCGCCGGTTTGCGGCTCACACGGCCATGCTCAAGGAGTTCGTTAGGAGGAACAGGCAATGTGGATCATCGGCTGGATCATCCTTGGCGCGATCGTCGGCTGGCTTGCCAGTCTGATCGTTCGCGGCACGGGACTTGGCCTCGTAGGTGACATCATCGTAGGCATCGTTGGTGCCCTGATCGGCGGCTTCATCGTCAGCCTGTTCGGCTTGGGCGGCATCACCGGCTTCAATATTTGGAGTTTTATCGTCGCCCTGATTGGCGCCATCGTGCTCCTGCTCATTGTACGCGCCGTCTCGGGTCGTAGCACTGGTCGCCACGTTCCCAATATGTAACACCGCAATAGCGGTGATTGCGGGCTCGGGCGAGGATCTCCTCGCCCGAGCGTTTTCCCCACCCACACCGAATGTCGTCCCAGGTAGCGCAAATTGATGCCGGACCGGTTACGCACGCAAGCACGTACGCAAGCACGTACGCAAGCACGTGCGGGCGCGCTCGGCACCAGGCGTATCGCGAAGGAGCCGCCGCTGTGTGCCAGTTGTGGCCGCGGATCACCTTCTCATAGGAGGTCATGACATGAACTCGATGTCGGCGTGGCCCACTGATGCCACATCTTCGCGGTCCAGGCCGGTGAGTGTTGCGGCGCAGCGCACATTCGAGCACAGCATCGCGGTAGCCACCGCTGGCACATGCGGTGGCGCGGCG
>DASYGC010000338.1:0-2696 GCA_036000225.1 Ktedonobacterales bacterium
ATTCGCATTGGCCGCGCGAATTGGCAGGTCAGGTTCATCCCTCACAGGCCGTAGAGCCGCATGGCGTTGCCGCGCAGCATCGCCTCGCCGGCCGCTTCGGCCTCGTTCGTGCTCAGCTCGCCATGCGCCACTGCTTCGTCGAGCACTGTGCCCAGAATGCGCCGCCCCTGGATGGCGCTGATCCAGTGCAGTTCTGGAAGGCCGACGGCATCCGAACTGTACAGCAGCTTCGACGTGGGAGCCACGCCCAGCGCCGCACGGGTGAAGGCTAGCATCTCGGTGTAGCTCAGGAATGGCGTGGCATACGAGAGATCGAGGTAGACGCGGTCGTAGACGGCGGCGAGATAGGCACCCTCGCGGGTGTAGGGATAGGCCTCGTGCAGCACCACGACCGGCATGCCGTGGTAGGCGGGCTGCTCCAGCACGGCGCGCAGGTGCAGTGGGTTGGCCAGCCGCAGATCGGCGTCGGTGTCGCCGTAGCCGGTATGAAACTGCACCGGCAACTCCTGCTGGGCGGCCGCCGCGAAAGCGACATGCAGCAGCGTATCCAGCAGAGGTTGGTGCGCCAGGCGTACCGCCCCATGTTCCGCGACCGCCTGTCTGGCTGTACGAAACGCCGCCGCGACCGCCGCGTCTGGCCAGGTGCGAATATCCAGGCCGGTGCGGTAGGCGACGATGGTCTTGAGCGCCACATAGCCTTGCGCGCGCACATCGGCCAGCTCGGTGCGTAGCGCCTCGATGACCGCCGCCATGCTCGCGTGTTCGCCGATCAGTCGCTGGAAGAGCACTTCGAGCCGCAGCATCGGTAGCGTACGACAGCCTACCAACTGGCCCACGCGCGCATCGGGCATCACCTGATCTGGAGGAGGATAGCCCTGATCGACGAGCAGCGCCGCGATGTTGGCCGCGCGTAACAGATCGCGGATCAGGTCGTGCGGCGCACGCGCCTGGCGCGCTGCCAGCACCGCGGCTTCGGTGGGCGGGCAGCCCAGGAACTCCGCCAGGGTATGGACCAGGCGCCGGTAGAAGAGTGTGGTGGCGACGTGTTCGGTGCGCGTTTTTGGCTCACGTGATTCAGTGAAGTAGCAGCGCCATTGATCAGGGGTGAATGGCCCCTGGTGAGCGTACACGCCGTGACAGTGGTTGTCCACGACCGGGATATGGCTCAGATCGAGCGGTGGCATGGCGATTCTCCGTACAGCTGGCGCTGTCGGCCCGCGGATTGCGGTGAAGCTTGACAGCGCGCCATTGCATCCCATCTTATTGCATGCGTGGGCCGCGCGGCACCGCGCGGCGAAATTCGGGCGTCAGGAGGCGGACAGATGGACGCGCAGGCGATTGTGGCACAGGCGCGCGAAGCGAATGTGCGGCTGGTGCGCTTCATGTATTGCGATAACGGCGGCATCATTCGCGGCAAGGCGGCGCATGTCAACGGTCTGGCACAGCGCATGGCCGAAGGGATCGGTCAGACGCTCGCCATGCAGGCTTTTGCCGGCATTGATGCGCTGGCGGCCGTCGCTGGCATGGGGCCGATCGGCGAGTTTCGTCTGGTGCCGGACCCTGAGACGTTTGTGGTGCTGCCCTTTGCGCCCAACAGCGCCATGATGCTCTGCGACCTGATCGCACAGGACCAACAACCCTGGGCGGCCTGCCCGCGCACGTTCCTCAAGCGTATGATGGCCGCGGCGGCCGCGCGGCGGATTGCGGTGGAGGCGGCGGTCGAGCACGAGTTTTACCTGGCCCGCGAGACGGCCACGGGGTTCGAGCCGTTCGACCACAGCCTGTGCTACAGCAGCATCGGCTTCGAGTCATCGGCGGCGATCATCGACGACATCATCCATACACTGGAGCTGGAAGGCATCCCAGTGGAGCAATTCGTGCCGGAGTTGGGTCCCGGCCAGCAAGAACTCTCAATCCACCATGCCAACGTGCTGCGGGCAGCCGACACCGCGCTGATCGTGCGCGATACGGTGCGCGGTGTGGCGCGCCAGCATGGGCTGTTCGCCTCGTTCGCCGCCAAGCCGTTCCTGGATCAGGCGGGCAGTGGCGCCCACATCCACTTTAGCCTGTGGGGAACTCCCGGATCGCCGGAGGCGGGCCGCAATTTACTCTATGATGCGCAGGGCAGTGGAGGCCTCAGCGCGCTGGGCCGGCATGCGATTGGCGGTGTCATGCGCCACCTTCCGGGCCTGCTCGCGCTGACCTGCGCCAGTCCCAACTCGTACCGGCGCCTGCAGCCGCATTTCTGGAGCTCAGCGTACACCATCTATGGCTTCGACAATCGCGAGGGCGCGATCCGCATTCCCTCGACCTTCTGGGGCCGCGAGGAGGCAACCACCAATCTCGAACTCAAGCCGGTGGATCACAGTGGCAACCCCTACCTGGCGATGGGCGGGCTGATCGCCGCCGCGCTGGATGGCATCGCCAACGAGCTCGATCCCGGCGAGCCAACAGAAATTGACCCCGGCGTGCTTAGCGATGATGAACGCGCGCAGCGCGGCATCCAGCGGCTGCCCCAATCGTTAGATGTCGCGCTGGATGCGCTGCAGTCCGATACGGTGCTGTTGGAAGCGCTGGGCCCGACCCTGGCGACCGCCTATGTCGCTGTCAAGCGACTTGAGAGCCAGTATTTCACGGGGAAGGCACCCGACGTGGAGACGCTGGCGCATTTTTACAAGTATTGAGGTGGAGTTGGA
>DASYGC010000339.1:0-1513 GCA_036000225.1 Ktedonobacterales bacterium
GCCCAGCGCCACACACACATTTCGCAGCAGGCCGCGCCGCTTGGCCCGCTTGATCGGACTATGGCGGAAGCGCTCGCGGAAGCCCTCGTCATCCAGCGCCAGCAGCGGTATCAGCGCGGGGCTCGACCCCGTGACCGCGCGGGGGCGAAACTCCAGCCGCTCGCCATTGCCTCCCAGCCGCCCCGCCTGCCGCAGCCGCTGCTCCACGCGCAGATTCACCGGGCAGACCTGCTGGCAGATATCGCAGCCGAAGATATGGTTGCCGATCAGCGGACGCAGTTCCAGGGGAATGCTGCCACGCAGCTCGATTGTGAGATACGAGATGCACCGCCGGTTGTCGAGTACGTAGGGCGCGACAAAGGCCTTGGTGGGGCAGGCGTGCAGGCAGATCTCGCAGCGACCGCAATTCGCGCCGGTCGCGGGATCAGGCTCCAGCTCAAGGGTCGTCACGATCTCCGCCAGAAAGACCCACGAGCCCCAGCCTTTCGTCAGAATATTGGTGTTCTTGCCATACCAACCCAGGCCCGCGCGTTGCGCCGCCGCACGGTCCACCATCCTACCCGTATCCACGAACAGGCGTGTCTCTCCTGGCTCGCCATCGGCTGGGGTCTGCATGCGCAGATAGGCCGCCAGTTGGTCCAGGCGCGCGCGGATCACCTCGTGGTAGTCTTCGCCCCAGGCGTAGCACGAGACGCGTCCATGCGGATCGCCAGGCGCCGTCAGATCGCGCGGAGCATCGGTCAGGTAGAACGTTCCCAGCGCGATGACCGAGCGCGCGTCTGGCAGCAGCGCGCGCGGATTGCTTGCGACCTCGGCACGCGCGGCGGTGAACCAATCCAGCCCATCCATCAGGTGGTCGCCGATACGCTGCTTGAGCGCCGCCTCGGCCGCGACGAAGGGCTCGGCGCCGGTCACGCGGACGAGATCGAAGCCCAGGTCATGGGCGTGTTGCTTGATATCCTCGGTCAGACTCATCGCGCGTGTTCCGTATCCCCGCTCTGGTCATCCGTGTTCGGGTCGAAGTGGCCCCGCTCGCATCCGTTGGTCCTACTCATCCCGAACCGTTCCTGGGTGCGCGGCCGCTCCAGTATACCGCACCGCGGCCCATGGACCGGGCGCACACCGGTTGCGATAGGCCGCGATGCCCACTATACTGGCACTAGCGACGGGCGATCTGGTCGGGCCCAACGCCCATTGGCCGCGCCGGGCCAGAGAGGGGCATGATGGCAGATACCGATACACACGAGCACCTGGCCCAGCAAGTGGCCCAGCGTGTGGCCGAACGGCGCAAGGCGCTGGGCACACGCGCATCCCTTGATCCGCGCGTCCGCGCCTTGTCGCAATCGGGCGCGCGACATCTGCTGCCACCCCGCCCCCAACCCACGCGCGCTACGATTCCCATGGCGCTCTTCGCGGTGCTCGGGGTGCTCGCCCTGCTGACCTGCGTGGGGATGGCGACCGCCGTGGTCTATGCGGGCGCGTGGCTGCAGGGGACGCTCAACGATCCGAGCAC
>DASYGC010000340.1:0-6583 GCA_036000225.1 Ktedonobacterales bacterium
CTGCTCAAGCGACTGGGCCGCCCGCCCTTCGCCGGCGAGCGCGAAGACCCCCTGCCCGCCCTCACCCGTGCCTACGCCTCGGTCACCACGCGCGCGCTGCAGGCGCTGGGGCGCAGTGGCGAGCAGCGGCGCAAGCGCGGCGCGGGCGGCAAGTGATACAGTGCGCCTGCGCGCGCGTGAACGAGAAGAAATGAGACCGCACAATGGACGACATCGTACACGGCGGGATGCTGGTGGCGCGGGTACTCAAACAGGAGGGCGTCGAGGTTGTCTTCACCCTGAGCGGCGGCCACATCGCCTCGATCTATGATGGCTGCGTGCGCGAGGGCATCCGCGTGGTGGATACGCGCCACGAACAGGCGGCCGTGCACGCCGCCGAGGGCTGGGCCAAGCTCACGCGCAAGCCCGGCGTCGCCCTGCTGACCGCCGGACCCGGCGTGACGGATGGCGTCACGGGCATCGCCAACGCTTTCCACGGCGGCAGCCCGATCGTCGTCTTTGGCGGCGCCGCACCCATCGAGCACGCCGACCGTGGCGCCCTGCAGGAGATGCGCCATACCGACCTAGTGAAGTCCATCACCAGGTGGACGCGTACCGTCGTGCGCACCGAGCGGCTGGCCGAATACACCGCCGCCGCCTTCCGCGAGGCCACCACCGGGCGCATGGGGCCTGTCTTCCTCGAATGTCCCATGGACGTGCTCAACAACCTGATCCCCCTGGCCAGCGCCACGCTGCCCAACGCGCCCAACCAATCCACCGGCCGCCAGCAGGGCGATCCCGCGCTGGTCGAGCGCGCTGCCGCGCTGCTGGCCAAGGCCGAGCGCCCGGTCATCATGGCGGGCAGCGCCGTCTGGTGGTGCGATGCCGCCGAGGCCCTGCGCGCGCTGGCCGAGCAGCTCAACATTCCCGTCTTTCTCAACGGCAGCGGCCGCGGCAGCCTGCCGCCCGACCATCCGCAATTCTTCTCGCTGGCTCGGCGCACCGCGCTGGGCGGCGCCGACCTGATCCTGCTGGTGGGCACGCCGCTCGACTTCCGACTGGGCTACGGTCAGCCGCCGCTGATCCCCGCCGCCACCAAACTCATCTGGCTGGATACGCTGGCCGAGCAGATCGGCATCAACCGTGTGCCCGAGGTCGGCATCGCCGGCGATGTGGGCGCCGTGCTCGCGCAGCTCGCCGCCGCCAGCACCACGCGCCGTGCTGCGCACAAAGCCTGGCTGTCCACTGTGCGCGACGCCGAACAGGCCGCGCGCGCGAAAGAGGAGCCACTGATGTGCTCCGACCAGCGGCCGGTCCATCCGTTGCGCCTCTGCGCCGACCTGCGCGACGCGCTGGACCACGACGCCTACGTCATCGGCGACGGCGGCGATATCGTCAGTTATGGCGCGCGCGTGCTCAACGCCTGGCAGCCCGGCCACTGGCTGGATGCCGGCCCACTGGGCACGCTGGGCGCCGGCACGGGCTACGCCATTGCCGCGAAGATCGCGCACCCCGATAAGCAAGTGGCCCTGCTCTTTGGCGACGGCGCCTTTGGCCTCAATGGTATGGAGTTCGAGAGCATGGTGCGCCACAAGCTGCCGGTCGTCGCGGTCATTGGCAACGACGGCCAGTGGGCGCAGATCAAGCACCCGCAGCAGGCCATCCTGGGACACAGCACCGCCGCAGACCTGGCGCCCGGCATCCGCTACGACAAGATGGTGGAGGCGCTGGGCGGTTATGGTGAGTTGGTCGAGCGCCCCGAAGACATCCGCCCCGCCATCGAGCGCGCGTTCGCCTCCGGCCTACCCGCCTGCGTCAACGTGCTGACCGATCCCACGGTGGTGTACGGACGCTCGACGCAGGCCGCTGTCTAGCGAAACGATACGGGCGAAAGCAGCCGAGATAGTCAATGCCTACATCATCACCGCGCCTGGCTATCAGCCGTCCGACGAGCTGGGTACGGCACCGTGCGAGCATGTCGAGCGGGCCCAATTGAGAATTAAGAGATCTACTGATGAGTTGGTGTTTCCTCATCGTAGCGCGTGACAAACAGCCATCCCTCGATGAGTTCGTACTTTCCGCTATCGCCTGCGGCTTGCGCGCTGCCGCGCAAGCGCAAATAGTCATCGATGGTCAAATGGCCATCGGGGGGCACCCAGGTAGCCCACGGCGCGAGGCGCTGGATACGCTCAATCTCCTGTTGGCTCTTCGTGGACATTCCACGTCGCTCCTCTCACCGACACAAAGGTTGGAACATCGACCACCAGACGAGGAGCCATCAAATCTGGAAGCACCCCTTATTGCCAGGTGACGAAGTCAACCTTGCTGGACACGATGGCGCCGATGCGCACCGCTATCAAGAGAAAGACGTACATGGGGCCATTACCAGGGCACGTGAGGCGCGCAGGAGGTTACAACAGCCATGAACCTCCGCTATTCTATGACCATTATCGGACGCTGAAATTCGAGAAATCCACCTGCCCGCCGCCCTTCGAGTCCTTGGTCTGCATCACCAGGTCGAAAATGGTGACGCGCAGCGACTGCGGCTCCGTCCGGGTTCCCATGACCTGCCCATCCAGCGCGAAGGTGAAACTCGATCCATTGACCGTCATCGTCAGCGTGTGGCTGCTGGCTGGCGCGACCGTGACGCTCCCGACCGGCACCTGGCCCTGCACCTGCAAACTCGCATAGGCCGAGCCGGCATTGGGACTATCGAACTCGACGACCTCGTCGCCATAGCCGCCGAGTGACAGCTCCAGAAAGACATTGGTGTCAACGCCCACGTTACTCGCCTGGACGCTCACCGTGTAGTGCTCCGGCAGTTTGAGACCCGCTCCGACCGTGTAGGAAAAGCCGCCATCGCCGCAGGTGGAGCACCCTTTCAGACCGGTCACATGGGTATGATCGGCAAAGCAGGTGATCGTACCATGGAAGGAAACCCCTCCCACCGTGGACTGCCACGGCCCGTAGCCCCGATCGCACTTGGGTCCCGGCGCCTTTGCGAAGTACGGCAGTTGTGGCGCGGCCAGGACGGTCTGGGTTGCCCCGGCCGCAAACGTCTGCGTCGCCTGTGCCGCCGTGAGTGCCCCGTTCGTCCCCGCCGCGCCACCGCCGCGCAGCGCACCTGAGAACACCAGCGCGGCGCACACCACGAGCACCACCCCGCCGGCCAGCGCGCCAATCAGCCGGCGCTGCTTCAGTATCAGCCCGCGGCGCGTCTGCCGCTGGGGTGGCACCGGCGAGAGACCGCCTACGCTTCTGCCAGCGGAAGCCTCAGCCGGCATGGGCGCGGCGCTCACGCCGTGCTGCTCGGCGGCGCGGAGATCGGCGGCGCGCAACTCAGCGGCGCGCCGCTCGGCCAGGCGCGTGGCGGCGTGCGCGGCGAAGGCGCGGTCCACGGCGGCGCTCACGCGCTCTACATCGCGCGAGAATTCTGGTCCATTGCGCACCGGCAGTGCGGGGGCCAGCGTCAGTGGCTGGAGCGGCTCCGGCAGATCGTCGCTCGCCGGCATACTCGCGCCGTCAATCAGCACGGGAATGAGCGTGAGGCCCAGGCTCAGCGCCATTTCGATCTCGATGCGCACCCGGTCCGCCGGGTCATCCAACCGGCGTGCCGCATCACCCGTGCGGCGCTCCAGCCAGTCGCGCCCAATCACCACCAGCTCCACGTCACACTGGCGCAGCGCATCCCGCGTGGCGGTGGCGAAATCCACCCCGGCGGGAAGGTCACCCACATCTTTGACGACGTTCTCGGCGCCGAAGCGCGGCACCAGCTGGTTGCTGATCCGCCCGGTAAACGTTGCCGTAAACGTGCGGCGATCGCAAATAAAAAGCCTGGCCATAAAGACCTCCTGGTTCGGTGACCTAGAGCGCCAGGATGCGCAGTGCGCTGACCCGCATCGCCACCCCCGAACACGTCAGCCGGATCGGGCTGCGCGCCAGTCGCGCCGACAGCGCGCTGTTCACGCTGCTGAAAAAGTGGCCGTCCACGTAGAGCGTGGCCTGCGACGCCCGCACCGCCACCTGATAGGTACGGACATACGGCCCCGGCTCGAAGTCATGCACGTTGTTCCTATCATCGAGGGAATCCTGCGCGTCCATCGGATCGAGGTAGATAAAGATGTTGGCGTGATCGCCGTTGGGACGAATGTTGCCCACGCGCAAGCCGTTGACCCCCGTATTGTAGCCCGCGTCACACGCCTGCCGTGCGGTTTGTAGCGCGAACTGCCCGCCGGTGCGCGGGACGGTCACAATCTGAAGGCTGATTTCCACCTGGTAGTCAGGTACCGCGGGCAGGTAGGGCACCGTCACCGCGCGCGCGTCGCCGGTATCACTCTGCAGCGCGCCGTCCACCACGGTCCATCCCGCCGTTGCCTGCCAGCCGGCCAGACCATGCGACCAATCCGCCTGATAAAGCACGGTGGGTGTCGTCGCGGTGGCCGTGGCGGCAGACCTCGTGGCACCACTCAAGGCGACAGGCGGGCAGCTCGCCACATCGGTCGGCGTGCCGGAGGGCGCGCAGGCTGCCAGGGTCAGGAGGGCGACCAGTGCCAGCGGGAACAGTACCCCCGTCACGCGCTGGCCACGCGTGCGGTCCCCCGCCACGCCCTGCCACGGCAGATGGCGGCCCATTCGGCCTCCCTCACCCAGTTTTCGCCACATATGCTCCTCCCATCGTGTCATCGGCCCGCTCGTGCTCACATCATGCGCCCGCGGGCCACCGAGCCAGTTGGCGCACGGCTCCAGCAGGCCCAAGCAGCGATGATAGGGCGGCCCCCCACCGCGCGTCAAGGATGTATTTCAGAACTGGCGTATTCAGGTAGAGCCAGAACGTGCCTTCCATGGCACACTGCTTGCATACGCATCGAGTATCAGGCTGACATACAACTTACCGCAACTTCAACCGTTATAGAGAATAGGACGATAGATGACGGCAACGAAGCCGATACTCGCAACGTCGCGCGATTCTCGGCACGGGCCGCCCCCGTCCGGAGGTGCGCTATGACTCGTAAGCGTGATGAAGACAACCGTGAGCCGCTGAACGATGACGAGCTGAGCGAGCTTTTCGCTCTGCCCGAAGACGTGCTGCCGGCATTCGCCGCCGAGGCCGACGAGCCTGAAGCGGCAACTGGCGCCGAGGACGCGGCTGATGCCGAGCCCGAGGCCGTGCTTCCCACCGAAGAAGATCTGGAATCGCAGGGCTTCAGCCCGGATGAGGTGCGTCGCCTGGTACTGGTCTCGGACCAGCAGGCGAGTTCCTCAGAGTCCCAGATTGCCGAGGCGACCCTGCGTCGCATGCGTTTTGCCCGCTGGCTCATTGACCACGGGGTGCTCGACGAATGGTCAGCTTGATCCGCTCTCATCGTTTTTTTGTGGTTCAGGCCTGCCGGCTCATCCGGCAGGCCGCTTTGTCGCGCGCCGCATCTTCTCCTCCGCCACCACTCCGCGGCGTACTCCGTTTCGTTGTGGCGCACAGGTGTAGCGTAGCGTCGCTCGGCCCCCGTATCCTGTTGTGGCGCATGGCGCTACGCCCACCCCGCCCTTGCCCGGCCCGGGTGAACCGCGCTTAAATACATCAGGATGCGATGGCGCACCCCAGGTTTGCTCGTGGTGCGCGCGACGCACCCAGAAAGGTGAGGCGCCTTGGCCACCACGTGTACGCATGCCGATCAGATCCAGTCGGTCACGCCCAGCGCGAACGGCTGCGAGGACTGCCTGAAAACCGGTGATTCGTGGGTGCAACTGCGCATGTGTCTGATCTGCGGACATGTGGGCTGCTGCGATTCCTCGAAGAACAAGCACGCCACCCAGCACTTCCACGCTACTAACCACCCCATCGTCGAGTCCTTTCACACCGGTGGCGATCCCTGGCGCTGGTGCTACATCGACAACACCTACGTCTAGCAACCAGACCGGCCGCGGCCTGCTACCCTGAACGTTCGGGCCGAGGGCCGCTCCCCAGCAGCACCGCGCGCAGGCAGGTGTAGCGCGCCACCGGGCGCGTCAGTTCGCTGCGCATAACGCCCAGCTGGCGCGCCTCGATGCTCACGGTCGCACCGCGCTGCCCCTGCTCGCGCACCAACTCCCAGAGCTGCGTGGCCCGCTCGCTGGTGGGCGGCGTGCGCAGCCGGGCCAGCGTCAGGTGCGGCGCAAATGGACGCGCATCGCGCGCAAAGCCGCGTGCCGCCAATGCCTCCACCAGTGCCATGCGCAGCCGGGCGAGTTGCGCCACCGCGCCTTCGACCCCCATCCAGACCACCCGCGGCGCCCGCTCCGTGCCAAATGCGCCCAGCCGCCCGGCCCTCAGCACGAACGGTTCCACCAGCGGCGCCACCTCCTCGCTCGCCGCGTAGACCGCCGCCAGCCGCGTATCGTCCAGTTCGCCCAGAAACGCCAGTGTCAGATGCACGCCGTTTGGGTCAACCCAGCGGACCCACGGCAGCGCCCGCCCCAGACGCGCCATCTCGCGCGCCAGGTGCGCCCGCGCCGCGTCGCCCAGTTCGATGGCCACGAACGTACGTGTCATCTCTTGCCTCCACGCCACTACGGCTGGGGCGGGCGCACCGCCTTGGCCATCAGAATATCCGGCTTGCCGCGCCCGTTG
>DASYGC010000341.1:0-4909 GCA_036000225.1 Ktedonobacterales bacterium
GTCGCCTCGTGCGCCCGTGTTGCTGATCGCTAGTATCCCTGATCGCCTGCACACAGCCAGCACGACTTGACCCAAGCATGCTGTGCGCGTGACGAGTATACCAGCGGTCGCACAAGATTTCATGTGGTAGATTGTCCATCGTGGCGACAATCTGACAGTCCAGACCGATCGGCATTCTCTGTGGGCAATACCCCCAAGACCCCCATCTCCGGTCAACTCCCCCCACCACCTGCGCGCCCGCACCCCCTAACCTCTGGACACTGGCGCCCCCATCATCCATACTGATCGGTAGAGGACCGCTACCACATTCAGGCAGGTCGCCCCGTTCTCCCGTAGTGGCGCACGGGTGTAGCGCAGCGTCGCTCTGGGGCTCGGCAGCGGTACTTCAACCACTTCGCGTATGATCTGTGGGCTGCGAAGCGTCTACCCCCGCCGCGCTTGCCTGGTCGATACCAGGAGACATCGCCACGCGGGCCTGCTGCCGTGGAATCTGCTCAACCCGTCGTTGCGTTGGTGCGCATGGCGTCCAGAACGTCCAGACGAGCCTAGAACGATTCACTCAAGGGCGGTCGCGTTCACTGGTGGACACCTGTTGTATGGTTGGATATCTCTCACGTTCAGCTGTGGAAATGTGTGGCATGGTCGGCTGCTCGGCCCCCACCTCAGCGGTTGCCCCGCGTGGCACCTTTGCGTGCTCCGTCGCGCATTCACCGGTGGAAAGTTGTGGCATGCCCGGTTGCTCACCGCGACATGCGGGTCTCGTGAAGGACGATGCCGACCCTTGGAACACCTCGTCCCGTCCCGCCTATGGCCGCACGCAAGTCAGAGGATTTGCGGTCAATATCAGGAGGGAGGTACAATAGGGGCATCGCGGACTGGCGGGACCATGCCTGTCGGAGACCCAACGCGAGAGGGAGCAGCACCATGGTGGAGATGTCTGTCGAGAGTGTGCGCATCAACCTCGCCACCGGCCAGCGCGTCGTGATTCTGAAGGACGGCCCATCCGACCGCTATCTCTTCATCTGGATTGCCCCGCCTGAGGCGGCGGCGATTGCGATGGAGTTACAGGGCACGGCCTCGCCGCGCCCCCTGACGCACGACTTGCTCAAGTCGGTGATCGCCGAGCTGGGCGGGAAAGTCACCAGCATCATCATCTCTGATCTCATTGACGATATCTTCTACGCGCGGCTAATTCTCGATGTGAGTGGGCGGCACGCGGAAATTGATTCACGACCGAGCGATGCCATTGCGCTGGCTGTGCGGGTCAAAGTGCCCATCTTGGTTGCCGAGAGCGTGCTGGAGCGTGCGGGTGTGACGCTGGATACGACCGAGGAACGCGAAGAAGGGGTCGCCACCGAGCGCGAGCGGGGGCGCGGTTCCCGCGACAATCTGGAGGTCTATCGCGATTTCATCAACAGCCTCGATGTGCTGGATGAGTTTGGCACCTCGGAGTAGTGGGACGCCAGGAACCAGAAGTGGACGCTCGCAGCGAATGGTCGATGCCGGGAGACCCGTGTGCGGCTAGCTGCCGCTCGTCAAGTGACTCGCGCGGCTTTGGGAGGTTGGCATGCACGCCAGGGAGCGGCTGATTCAGGAGCGATTCGCGACGCAGACCTGCGCGGAGTGTGGCTGGCCATACTCGCCGCGCGGCGTGCTGGTACTGGCGCGCCGGCGCGCCGCCTGGATGGTGCTCGTGACCTGCAACGAATGTCATCGCCGCGGGATATTCGTGGTGTCGTTTCCGCCGTCTACGGAGCCGCCGGAACAGACCGCGGCCCAACCCGGGCCGGGCGCCCTCGAAGGCAATCAATCCGCGACTCAAGTGCACACTACTTCGCCGCTGTCGCCGCCGATTACCTCTGCTGAAGTCGAGCAATTTCGTGAATTCTTGACCAACTTTGATGGCAACTTTCGCCGTGCTTTTGGCAACCCGCCGCCATCCGCTCTCCCGAACACCTGATCATCCACTGCGTATGACCACATGCGGTCCCCCGTGCGCTACGGCGAGGCGGGCAGGGTGTTGTAGCCACAATAATCCCATGGATCGGTGAGACTGTCGGGGTGGTAGATGATGCAGGGCGTGCCCGATGTGGTGTTGCCGATATTCTCGGGCGGCGGCGGACCATTGAGGAACCAATCGGTCGTCGTCACTCCATTCGAGGTATACTGCGCCTGATGCATGCCCCCTGGCACGGGAAATGGCCGCTTGGGGAGATTGCGCTCGGCGTACAGCATACTGTGATACCAGATCGGAGCCGCGCCGGTCACCCCATCAACCCACTGCATGTTGGAGTAATCGTTGTTCCCCGCCCACACGCCCATGGTGTAGTCCATGGTATATCCAAGCGCCCAGTCGTCAGTCAGGTCCTGGCCGGTGCCGGTCTTGGCGGCCGCGGGCCAGGCGTCCGGTGAGTTGCCATTATAGTAGTAGCAATCATCCGGGCTCGCATCGAGGTAGAGCACGCTGCACCGTCCAAATTCGGGCGCGCGCGCCAGGTTATCGCTGAGAATGCTGGTGACCATATACGCCACCTGCGGGCTGAAGACCTGCACCGGCTGCGGCGCATGATAGGCGAACAGGGTATCGCCCCCACTATCCGTGATCTGGTCGATCGCATGCTCGGGGATGAGGTCGCCATAGTTGGCGAAGACGGTGTAGGCCTGCACCAGGTCATTGAGGTGGACGTTCAAGGTGCCCAATACTGACGAGAGGCCCCAGGTGCCCCGCCAGTCGGTGATGCCCATCCGCATCGCGTTGCGCTCGACGTTCTGGATGCCCGCGAACTGCATCACTTTGACCGCGGGAATATTCTGCGACAACTGCAGCGCATTGCGCAGGGTCATGTCGGGGGTCAGATGGTTGTTGTCGGCGTTCAAGGGCTTGTAGGTGGTATGGCCGCCCGCGTCCCAAAATATGGTTGGTTCGTTGGCCACGGTGAAGGCGGGAAACAGACCCTCCTCAAAGGCGGTCGCATAGCCCAGCGGCTTGAACGAGGACCCTGGGCCACGGTAGGCTTGTGTGGCGGCATTCCACTGGCCATCCACACCTTTGTGACAGGTCTTCGTGCCGTAATAATCCGCGCTGCCCAGGAGCACTTTGATGGCCCCCGTGTGCTGGTCAATCATCACCGCGGCGGCGTTGGTGACGTTGTCGTCGCGAATATAGCGGTTCGGACTCCCAGGATAGTCGTTGAGATCGTTGCCGCAGAGGTGATCCAGCATGTACTGCTGCACATGATTCTGCAGGTCGAGATCGAGCGTGGTGTAGATGTCCAGTCCCGTGCGCGAGACATCCTGCAACTGGCCCGTGCTGACCATCTGATCCAGTTGGTCTTTGACATAGGTGACAAAGTGGGGCGCGAGGTCTTGTTCCTGCACCTGCGGATGGAAGAATCCCGGTCGCCCCGCTTCGGTCCAGGCGGCATCGGCTTGCGCCTGGGTGATGTAGCCTTGCGCGACGAGATTGCCCAGCACGGTTTGCTGGCGCGCGCGCGCATGAGCAAATCCGTCAGCGCCCGCCAGCGGATCATTGTAATTGGGCGATTGTGGTAGCCCCGCCAGCAGGGTGGCCTGTGCCAGATCGAGATGCTGGGCGGCGGTCACGCCGGTGACGGGATCGTCCTGATAGCTGAAATACGCGGTCGCCGCCGCATCGATCCCATAGGCGGTGGGTCCGTAGGGAATCGAGTTGAGGTACATCTCTAGCAGTGCGCTCTTGGTGAAGGTTCCCTGGGTTGTCAAGCCAAAGGCGAGAATCGCCTCCTTGATTTTGCGGGTAAAGTCAACGTTGCTATTCAGCACATTCTGCTTGATGAGCTGTTGGGTGATGGTGCTGGCGCCCTCCTGGAGGTGGCCGGTGGTCGCATCTTCGACGGCGGCGCGGGCAATCGCCTGGAAATCAACCCCCTGGTTGGTCCAGAAGTCGTGATCTTCGGTCGCGATGGTGGCGTTGATGACCGCGATGGGGATATGCGCCAGTGGGATACTGTGCTGCGCGCCGGCATCATTGAACTGGTACAGTAACGTGCCACGATCATCGAAGATGCGCACACTATCTTGTGCCGCGATTTTGCGATTGAGCGTGCCCAGCAGACCGGCCTCAGACTGGTAATACGCGGCCGCGGCGCTGACTGAGGCGGTGATGATCGTGAGGATCAGCAGGCTCAGCACAATCGTCGTCGCCCAGGCGGCACGGGCAAGGTCGCGCGAGCGCGCCGCCTGACGAGCGCGCGCCGAGCGGGTGACATAGTGGGAGAAGCGGCGGCGACGGCGCCGCGTGAGGGCGCTGGCGGTTCGTGTAGCTGTGCCCGAGGCGATGCTGGGTCGGTAGGCATCGTCGCCGGCGAGCGGCGGTGGCGTCATGTCAGGCGTCGTGTCGGGCGTCGATGGGCCACTATCAGCCAGACTATCATCACCTGGGCCTTCACCAGCCGGACTATCATCAGCCGAACTATCTTCACGAGGGGCCGAGTGACCGTGGCCATTGAGGGCGGCGCGGTCCATATCCAGCTCGGCCAAGTGGGGCGGCGTATGCGCCTCCATCGGGATGGAGGCACGGTCGGCGGACAGGTCTGGCTGGGGCTCCGTTTCACGTGTTGGCGCGAGCGGCTCGGCTGCGCTCAGGATCTCGCTGGTACTCGGTTCCTCGACCGCGGCATCACCGACCGCGGCCTGCTGGTTGGCGGTGGGGTTCGGGGGAAGATCGGATGGTGAGGTGGAAGTAGGTGCATTCGCCGAGAGGAGACTTAGTGCTTCAGCGCGATCGGCACCCTCAGCGTTCAGCTCAGGATGATCATCGTGGCCGGCTGGTAGCGCGTCAACTGTCGGCGCTCCAGTATTCGCTGTGGGCGCTGGCCCGGTGCGCCGCCGACCGCGTTTGCGCTTGCGGCGTGAGGTGGAGGCAACAGGA
>DASYGC010000342.1:0-4893 GCA_036000225.1 Ktedonobacterales bacterium
CCAGCGCAATCCGCCGGGTGCTGCGGCGCTCCGGCGCGACGGAACTTACGCTGTTTGGCTATTGCATGGGTGGCACGATGGCCGCGATGTACGCCGCGCTCTTCCCCGATCCGCCGCTCAAGCATCTGATCCTGCTCACTACCCCCATCGACTTCCCACCCGAGCAGACCGGCAACCTGGGATTGTGGACCAACCCGCGCGTCTTCGACCCCGATCGGCTGGTGGATGCCCTCGGCAATATCCCTGGCCCGCTGATTGACACTGCCATGCGCATGCTCAAGCCGGTGCCCAACTACCTGGGCACTCCGATCATGATGTGGGACCGCTTGCTGCGGGGCAAACCGATGGAGACCTGGCTGGCGATGAACAAATGGGTCAACGACGGCATCCCCTTCCCCGGCGCGGCCTTTCGTCAGTTGCTCCACCTCTACCAGCGCAATACGCTGACCCAGGGCACCTTCACACTCCGCGGCCAGCGCGTCGAGTTGGCCAACATCACCTGCGCCGTGCTGAACATCGCCGGCACCAAGGATCACATCGTTCCCATCGCGCAGACGCAAGCGACGTTGCGGCTGATCGCCAGTGGCGACAAAGAGGCGCTGGTACTTGAAGCGGGCCATGTGGGCATGCTGACGGGCGCTGAGGCCAAACGTGAACTCTGGCCGCAATTGCGCCGCTGGCTGGGACCGCGCTCGCGCTGAGCGCGGTCGCGCCGCCGACGCACCCCGCGCGCTATGGTTGAGCTTGCAACCAGTGGCGCGACGGGATATCCTCGATCAACAGGCGCGGCGTTCCACTCATCAGCACAGCAGCAGAGCAGATAGGAGCAGAGCCGGTGGCCAAGCTGGAAGGCGCAGTGACCGTTATCACCGGTGCCGGGCGCGGCATTGGACGCGCAATCGCCGAGGAACTAGGGGCGGGCGGCGCCAGAGTCGTGGTCAACTATGCCACGAGCAAGGCGGCTGCCGACGAGTTGGCCGGGCAGTTGCACAGCCACGGATCGCCCGAGGCCGTCGCGATCCAGGCCGATGTCTCCGATTCAGAGCAGGCGGCCCGGTTGATCGACGCGACCATCGAGCGGTTCGGGCGCATCGACGTACTGGTCAACAACGCCGGCATCACCATCGATCGCTCGCTGAAGAATCTGAGTATCGCCGACTGGGACAAGGTGATCCAGACCAACCTCAACAGCCATTTCTATACCATCAGGGCCGCGCTGCCGCACTTCATGCAACAGGAGAGCGGCAAGATTATCAACATCAGCTCGTTTGTAGGCAAGATGGGCAACTTCGGACAGGCTAACTACACCGCCGCCAAGGCGGGGATCATCGGCTTCACCAAGACGGCGGCCCTGGAACTGGCCAGGTATCATGTCAATGTGAATGCCGTCTGCCCTGGCTTCACCGAAACCGACATGTACACGACGGTCCCCGATAAGGTGAAAGAGGCCATCGTCAAGCGCATCCCTCTGGGGCGTGTGGGCACCGCACAGGAGGTCGCGCGCGCGGTGCGCTACCTGATCGTCGATGGCGACTACATCACCGGCATGGCGCTCGACATCAACGGCGGCATCTACATGTAGAGCCGCGGTTGATGTCGTCGGGGGGAAGGCCGGCGGGCCTCACCCGCCGGCCTCCGCGTCTGCTGGCATGAAGCGCTGGAACCAGCCGGCAATGTGCCGCAGCCGCAGCACACGGGCACGGGGATGGCCGTTACGCGAGAGATCGTGGGTCTGGCCCTCGAAGCGCACCAGGCGCACCTCGCGACCCAGATATTTGAGCGCGGCATACATCTGCTCGCCCTCGGCGATGGGGCAGCGCAGATCATTGTCACTGTGCAGGATGAGCAGGGGGGTGTGAATGTTGGCGACATAGGTGATGGGGGAGTGCGCCATCAGCTTCTCCAGATTGTCCCATGGCGTCGTCTCGAAGTAATCGACCGTCAGATCCCAGCCGATGTCGCTCGTACCGAACATGGTTGCCAGGTTGCTGACGCAGCGCATGGTGACCGCCGCTTTGAAGCGGTCGGTGTGGCCAACCATCCAGTTGGTCATGTAGCCGCCATAACTGCCGCCCGCGACACCAAGGCGCTCCGGGTCGATACCGCCTCGAGACAGCGCGGCTTCCAGCCCGGCCAGTAGATCGCCGTAGTCCTTGCCACCCCAGTCGTTCGTAACCGCCTCCGCGAAGGCGCGGCCATAACCGGTGCTGCCCCGGGGATTGGTGTAAACCACGGTGTAGCCGCGCGCCGCAAGCAACTGGAACTCATAGAAGAAACTCCAGCCGTACATCGCGTGCGGGCCGCCATGGATCTGCAGCACCGCCGGTGTCAGTTGGTCCGCGGATCGCTGCGCTGGGCGCATGATCCAGCCATGCATGGCCCAGCCATCGGCGCCGGTGAAGGTGTATTCCTCCGGCGCGGCCAGGCTCACCTCGGCAGC
Organism: Ktedonobacterales bacterium; assembly: GCA_036000225.1. Taxonomy (GTDB): domain Bacteria; phylum Chloroflexota; class Ktedonobacteria; order Ktedonobacterales; family JADMIN01; genus DASYGC01. The sequence goes on from DASYGC010000342.1 coordinate 2,441, forward strand.
CAGGGCCGCGCTCAGCTCAGTCAGGCGGTGCGGCTCGGTTGGCTGGTCGAGCCGCAGGGCATACACATCGCCCGGTGTCAACGGGTCCGAACTGGCCAGGGCCGCGGTGCGCCGTGCGCTATCGAGCGAGAACGCGTAGACATGGCGGTCGCCGACGGTCACCGCGGTGGGCGTGCCTCCCTGGGGATGCACCATATACAGGTGGGTCGCGCCACGGTACGAGGCGAGGAAGTAGACCGCATGACCCTCAGCGGACCAGAAGGGGTAGGCGGGACCGTGGCCGGCGCGCAAATCGTCGATGCAGGTATCGGCGCAGGTCGGCACGAAATCGTCGGTCAGTCGGCGGGCGGCGGATTCACCACCGCTCGGGACGACCCAGAAGTCCACATGGCCACCCGAGCGCCGGCGCGGCGCGGCGGCGAAGGCGAGCGTCTGCCCGTCGGGCGACCATGCGGGCGCGCCGCATTGCAGCGACTCATCGGTCAGCCGGCGCAACTCGCCCGAGGCCAATTCCAGCACCCAAACATCGCTGCCGGGCCAGCGCCAGCGGTCGGGCGCGCGATCGGACACGAACGCGATGCGCTTGCCATCAGGCGACCACGCGGGCGCGGCGTCATCCCAATCGCCATCGGTGAGCTGGCGTGCTTCGCCGCCTCGCGCCGGAATCGTGAAGAAGTGCGTACGCCGCTCGTAGTTCCAGCCGTGACCGTCCAGCCGGTACCACAGGCGGTCGATGATCCGCACCGCCGGCAGTTTGCGCTCGCCCAGCGCGGCGTCAGCCGCCTCGGGATCGTCTGGCTCGCCCAGCTCGGTGGTATAGAGCAGTGTGGCGCCATCAGGCGACCACACCGGCGCGCTCGCGCCCTCGCGCGCGAAGGTCAACTGGCACGGCTCGCCACCATCGGCCGGCAGCAGCCAGACCTGAGGCTTGCCCACGCCGCGCGCGCGCTCGTCGGCAGTGTGCGGCGCCACCTCGGCGGCGGGCGCGCGTACGAACGCCAGCGCCCGCGCATCGGGCGACCAGCGTGGCTGGGTATCGTTGGGCCCGGTGGTGAACTGGCGGGCGGCGCCACCCTGACTGGGCACGATCCAGATCGTTCGCCGGTACTGGTAGCTGCTCTGGTCCATGCCCGTGGCCACATAGGCGACGCGCTCGCCATCGGGCGCGATCTGTGGATCGGTGGCGACGACGACGGCATACAGATCTTCGGCAACCAGCGTGCGTTGCATGCGGCCCTCCCACACTCAGCCTGGATGTACAGCGCAAACTCTCTACAACGAATGCGGTCAATGGCCCTCAGTCGTCAGACGCTTCGGCGACCGGGCGCTGGTACGCGCGGCGCACTTCGCGCTCGATGACCGAGCGGTCGCCCCACGTCGCGGGGGTGAAGGTATGGTATTCGCCATCACAGGCAGGCACGGTCGCTTTACAGCGCAGATGCTCGCGCAGGCGAAAGCGGATGGCATCGCCAGCGACCTCAACCCAGATATGACGGCGCGTATAACCGGTACCCCACTTGAAGATGACGCTGGAGTCGTATTCCTCGAACACACCGCGCCCCTTGAGCGCCTCGTGATTCAGGCTGCGCAGCATTTCGGGCACCCCACTGGCCCGCAAGACGCGACGCGCATTATCGCGCACCGCCTGGCGCCGCGACGCTTCGCTCTCGTCATCCCGCGCGGGCGTGTCGTCGGCATCTCCGCTGGCGGGAATGTGCCTGCCGTCATCGCTCATCATACACACCACACTCCGTATCGCTCCGGGCCATGGCTCGACGGAAACCTGGCACATCCCCGCCGCCACCAGCATTCTAGCACGCGCCGCCGAAGGGCGTCTGGTGGGCGCACGCGCACCAGTCCTGGGCTCAGGTACGCGCGCCATCGGACGATCCAGCTGGTGCTGAGGGGTCGAGGGGTGGCGGCTCGTCGCGAGGAGCAGGATGAAACTCGTTCGCCGCACTCCCACCGGCTACCCCGCCAGCGGGATCAATGCGCAACTCGCACGCGCGCTGGTCCAGCAGAGCGAGCATGGTAGCATCTTCGGCCTGCTCGAAATCGTCGTACCATAGACCTACCGCATAGAACGACTCGGGGACGAAGGCGCATACTACCTCATCGACGAGTGCGCCAACCTGCTGGCAAGTGGCGGCCGCGGCCACGGGCACGGCAACGACGATGCGCATGGGGTACTGCTGGCGCAGCGCCGCGATAGCGGCGAACATCGAGGCGCCTGTGGCCATGCCATCGTCGATCAGCAGCACGGTGCGCCCATGGATCGCGACCGGCGGCCGGCCGCCGCGATAGGCCAACTCACGCCGGGCCAACTCCGCCGTTTCCTGGGCGGTGACGGCCGCTACCTGCTCGCTGGTAATACCCAATGAGCTGATGAGCGTGTCGTTGAGCACGCGAACTCCGCCGCTGGCGATGGCGCCCATCGCCAACTCCGCGCGGCC
>DASYGC010000343.1:0-2450 GCA_036000225.1 Ktedonobacterales bacterium
CGCACAGCTGGCAGACCTGGCGCGGCTCAGCGGCGAGGATCGCCAGCGCGCGCGGCACGTCATCAGCGAGAACGCGCGCGTGCTGGAAGCGGTGGCGGCGCTGCGGCGCGAGGATTTCGCCGCCTTCGGACGCCTGATGTACGCCTCGCACGTCTCGTTGCGCGACGATTACGGCGTCTCGACGCCCGAACTGGATGCCTTCGTCGCGACGGCGCGCGAGCTGGGCGCACTGGGCGCGCGGCTCACCGGCGCCGGGTTGGGCGGCTGCGCCATCGCGCTGCTGGCGCGCGAGCTGGTGGGGTCGCTGCGCGCGACAACGCGTCAACGCTACGCCGCACAGGGCTTCACGGCGCCGACGTTCTATCGGTTTCATCTGGCGCGGGGCGCGGAGGTGGTCGCGTTATGACCAGCGCGATCGCGCCAAGCTGGCGCGCACGGCATGCGCAACTGGTGGCGCTGCTGGATCAGCGCGGGCTAGACGCGCTGCTACCGCGTATCCCAGCCACCTTCGCCTGGTACACCGGTGGCGCGGATAACCGCGTCAATCACGCGGAGTCGCTGGGGATCGCGAGCCTGTTGTTGACGCGGCGGGACGAGCGCGTCAGCACCACCCCGCGGGCGGCGCAGGTCATCCAGGTCGACCAGGCGTTCGCCTGGAATCCCTCGATCGCTGGCGCCAAGGCCGAGGAAACGTTCATTCTGACCGAGCAAGGGCCAGAGGTTGTGGCAGGCTGCGTTGATCCTTGTGGCAGTTTGAATTCAGATTGAGGACGGCTGGCTGCGTACGGCGCTGTCGGTTGCCGTCGTGATAGCGGCTCTGCCATAGTGATGGGGTTGGGGCCACCGCTGTCAGCCGATAGGCTGGCCCGGACGCCAACGCCTGGTCGCGTGGCCGCTCGCGATGAAGAGTGAGGGAACCATGAGGATGCGATCGGGCAGACGACACGCGCTGCCCTCTGCCGTGCTCATCGCTGGTTGCTGTGTGACGCTGTTGCTGGCCTGCGCGCCCACCGGCAGCGTGGTGACGCCGCCGACCGCGACCGTCGTGCCGGGCACGTCGCCCTGCGCCTTCAGCGTCGCCAACGCGCCGGCCACGGACATCCCCGCCGCCAACTCGGCCAGCGTCGCCACCGTTGATCCCACCTACATTTATGACCAACTCGACTACATGGCCAACCACTTCCCGCACCGCGAGGCGGGCTACGATACGCAACTGCCTCCGACACAGAACGGGCATGACGAGTTCGCCGCCTACTGGGCCCAGCAGGCGCTGCACGATCTGGCCGGCTTCGGGCCCACGCTGCGCTGCGACCCGTTCCCCGTTCAGGGCTGGAGTGGGCGCCCGGCCGCCGTGCCGGCGTTCAATGTCGAAGTGACGGTGCCCGGCATCGTCCATCCCGAGCAGGTGGTGGTGATTGGCTGCCACTACGATGGCGAAGCGGTCTCGACGCAGTCGGCCAACGACGACGCCAGTGGCTGCGCCATCGAGCTGGGGGTGGCACGGGCGATGGGCCAGTTCTGGCGCGGCCAGCATGTCTATCCCGCGCGCACACTGCGCTTCGTGCTCTTCGATGCCGAGGAACAGGGACTCTTTGGCTCGTTCCACTATCTCAACCGCACCATCAACGGCGAAGGCTCGCACATCGTCGCGATGTTCAATGAGGAGCAGAGCGGGATCGCCTACCCGCTGCGCTACCTGGGCAAACTCGCCAATCCGCTGCTGCCGTTCTACCTGGATATGACCCCACTGCACGCATCGCAGCTTTACCCCAATCTGGATCAGATCACCCCGGCGCAACGCGACGCCATCACTGGCTTCCGGGGGTTGATGCAACAGGCGGTGCCTGCCGTGTTCCAGCAGTTCCAGGCGCTGGGCTATACCGCGTTGAACTATGCTGGCGCGCAAGGGCAGCCGGTGAGCCAACCCATCTTCACCCCTGACCAGACGAGCAACATCCTGGCAGAAGACGACGCGCTGGGGTCGAGCGATCAGGTGCCGTTCAGCCTGGCTGGCCTGCCGTGCGCCACGTTCGCGGGCAACTTTAGCTACTACGACCAGAATCCGCCGCCCTGGTCGTATCCCTTCGATCAGGCGGCCGATACGATTCAGCTCATGAATATCTTCGCCAGTGGCAGCGACAAGCGAGCCCCCGCGCTGGTGCTGGCGCTGGGGCTGCCAGGCATGTTGACGACCTGGATGCTGAGCCAGCCGGCCATCCTGGGGCAGGCGCCCGCCGATGGCAAGCCGATCGCGGCCATCGGCGATATCGGGCCAACCGTGGTGGGCCAGCGTTCGGCGCTGGATGCCAACGCGGCGTTCGATCCCGGCAACGCGGGTGCGCTGACCTACACCTGGAACTTCGGCGACGGCGCGGCGGCCAGCGGGGTTGCGGTCAACCATATCTACACGTCCAGCGGCACGTATACCATCAAGCTGACGGTGCGCGCGC
>DASYGC010000344.1:0-5966 GCA_036000225.1 Ktedonobacterales bacterium
TCAGGGTCTGCCAGCGGATCACGGTTGTCGCGAGCACCGCCCGTGTCTGAGTCATCACGTCACCCATTTGGTGCCTCCGCCTTTCTCTCTGTTCCTGGTATCGCGACTGCGTCGCGTGCGTGCGTCCCCGAGCGTAGCACCGATTCGGCGCGCGCCGCAACTGCTCTACCTCCCCATAGGTCGCGGCCATACCCTCTTTCCTTGACGGGTTCCGCCGCCCTCCATATACTCAAGGTGCCGGTGGGCGCGTGATCGCCAGACTGGTGCGGTCACCGGAGCGCGGAAGGGGAGGCGTGTGATACGGCGCGAAGGCACCAGCGTTGGCCCATATCGCTTGACACGCCGGATCGGCAGCGGCGGCGCGGGCGACGTCTTCCTGGCGGAAGGTCCCGCGCACGGTGGGGCGGCGGGAATCGCGGCGGTCAAGGTGCTGCGCGGAGAGGCCAGCGACACCACCGCCATGGCGATCGTACGTCAGGTTCAGGCCGTCGCCGAGTTGCACCAGGCACACGTGCTGCCCATCTATGGCGCTGGTGAGGATGGCCCAACCGTCTACATCGCGATGGCCTACGCGCCAGGTGGGTCATTGGGCACGACCATCGCGACCGATCATGGCATCCAGGTGCGGCTGCCGCTGGGCGCGGGCGTTGTGGCACGCCTGGTCAATCAAGTGGCCCGTGCACTTCAGACGCTGCACCAGCAGGGCGCCGTGCACGGTGATCTCAAGCCCAGCAATCTCTTCGTACGCACGGCAGCCAACGGCGGCCCGATCGCCGCGGTTGCCGACTTCGGGCAGACGATCGTGATGCGCGCCGCCACCAAAGCCGCTACCACTGGTACCGCCTGGGCCGCTGAGGCGCTGCGCTGCGCCGCGCCGGAACAATTGCGTGGCGAGGATCTGCCCGCCAGCGATCAATATGCCCTGGCAACCATCGCCTATTTGTTGCTCACCGGTCGCTATCCATTCACCGCCGACGCGCCCCACCTTGCCGACGCCATCCTGCACACGGCGCCCGTATCCCCCGCGCGGTGGCACCCAGGGCTTGGCCCGCGTGCCGAGGCTGCCCTGCTGCGCGCGCTGGCCAAGACGCCAGCGGCGCGGTTCCCCGACATCGCGACCTTTGCCCGCGCGCTGGATGATGGGCTGGCCGCCAGCCAGTCTGCGGTTTCGGACATCACGCAAGAATTCTCCGCGTTGGCGGGTGGTGCACTCACCACGAATCCCGCGCGCCCGACCGCCAGCCCGCCCCATACCACACCGCGTGATGCTGCTGGCAGCGCCACCGGATCGTCCCAACATCAGCCGCCCGTACAGCCAGCCAGCCCGAATGGCTGGTCAGGCGCCGCTCGCCCCGCTGGATCGCCTCGCGCACCCTCTACCGCTCGTCCCGCTGGGCTGACCGGCCAGGGGCCACGGCAGGAGGGCGCCGTGACGATGCGACGCCGGGGATTGACGCCACGTCAGCGCCTGCTGGCCCTGGTGATGGGATTGGTGATCGTGGGTCTGGCCATTGGCGGTGGCCTCGGCCTGACCACCCTGCTCAGCGGTGTCGGCCCAGAAGGACGCCTTCCCAACTTTGGCGGCTTGAACTACGCCCCGACGGTCACCGCCAACGCCAACGCTGCCGCGAAAGCCGCCGCGATGGCCCAGGTCGCGCAGTCGCGCCTGGCGTCTGTGCTCGCGGCCAGGCCGGTGTTCGGCGATAGCCTTTCCGCGAACACCCAACACTGGCCGGTGGACAATAAGAATAGCTTCTTCGGCGCTGACGGGCGACTCCATCTGTATAATCATGATGCCAACGCCGTGCTGAGTGTCAATCAGCCGGTCGATGCCCCGACCAACTATGCGGTCAGTGTGAACCTGGCATTTCTCCATGGGGGCGCCTCCGATCTCGCCGGCCTGCGCCTGCGCGTGACACCAGTTGACAACGGCCACTACGCGCACTACACCGTATTGATCTCACCCGATGGGCGCTATGAGATCTGGCGCTATGATGGCGCACGCTGGACCGTACTGGACTTTGGCTATACCCAGGCGATTCAGCGTGGGCTGGGACAATCCAACACCCTTACGGTGCTGGCGGAGCGCGGCGCGCTATGGATCTTCGTCAATCAGCGCTTTATCTCCACCGTCGCTGACGCGGGCGGTTCCGCGCAGTCAGCCACGACCATGGGCCCGACGGTTGCCTATGCGGGAACGGAAGTCGGCTTTTCCCACTACGCGGTCTATCCCGATGGCGCATGAGTTCGCCACAAGGCTTGCGCTGCGGTGGCTCCCTGTGGTAGGATGTGGACGCGGCACGCGAATGTCCTTGGCGTGTCCATTCGGGCCTGTGGCGCAGCTGGGAGCGCGACTGCATGGCATGCAGTAGGTCAGGGGTTCGAGTCCCCTCAGGTCCACCCAAGTCCCTGGATTGAACATGAGCCTTCCCTCGCGCGCGTAGGGAAGGCTCAACTTTTGCGCTGATGCTCTCGCCCTGCCGGAGAAGACCCAGCGAATACCAAATCGTGTAGGGGCGTACGGATGTACACCCTCTGGATGCCAGGCAAAACCTGGCTTTTAACCACCGCAAACCGCGAGTATGCTCCAAGGTATAGTATAATACCTACCAACCAGTCCATCGCCTTTGTCCCCGGCACGCGGATTACTTTGGTAGTGTAATCCGCTAATCCGCTACACTCCTCGATGTATGCGAACTTGACATTCAGCCAATTGCGGCGGATAATGAGCCATACGATACGCGCGAGATGGGCGAGGCAATGCGGCATCCCAGGCGCGCGGGTGGGGGTATCCCTACCCGCGCGCCCGTGTATACAGCCAGACTGGGCCAGACCGGTGATCGCCACGGTCACGGCCGCGCGCTGGTGCCCGGCAAGCACGGCATGCCTTGACGCCGCCCGCGGCGGAGGCGCATGGTGCGAACGCACACGACCAACCGACATACACACGCCGTCGCGGCCCCCGCCGCCGGGTCGCCCCAGCAGGAGGTGGCCGCACCAATGGACGAGCGGGAGCCAGCGGGTCTGCGTGCGCTGCGCGAAATGTGCGCTCACTACATGTCCCCGGCCGATTTAGACCTCGTCTACGCCGCCTATGCCGTCGCCGCCGAGGCGCACCAGGGCACCTTGCGCGCCTCGGGCGAGCCCTTTATCGAGCATCCGCTGGCCGTGGCCCGCGTGCTGGCCAGCCTCGCCATGGATGCCGCCGGCATCGCCGCCGCCCTGCTGCACGATACGGTCGAAGACACCTCGGTCACGCTCGCACAGATCGAAGCCCGCTTCGGGCCGGTCATCGCCTCGATCGTGGATGGGGTCACCAAGTTCGAGCTGGTGGGTCGTGGGCCCGGTGACGGCGTACGCATGGAGGCGCGCCCGACCCCGGATCAGCGCTCGCACCAACAGACGGAAACCGTCCGCAAACTGCTGGTCGCCATGATGCGCGATCCGCGCGTGGTGTTGCTCAAACTGGCCGACCGCCTCCATAATCTCCGCACGCTGGCTTCTATGAAGCGCACACAACAAACCGCCAAGGCGCATGAAACGCTGGAAATCTACGCGCCACTGGCCGGTCGCATTGGCTTGCAGGTGTTCAAGTCGGAGTTGGAAGACCTGGCATTTTCGTACCTGTATCCCGACGACTTCGAGCGCGTCTGTCAACTGCTGCGGACCGAAACGCAGGCGCGTGCCGAGTGGGCACAGCGCATCTGCGACCAGGTGACGCGCAAGCTGGTGGCGAGCGGTCTGTCCGCCGCCGTCAACTGGCGTCTCAAGCGCCCCTATCGCACCTATCTCGAAACACTGGAGAGCGGCATGCGCGCGGCGGATCTCCACGACCTGATCGCGTTTCGGGTGCTGGTCAACGCGCCCTCCGACTGTTATCGCGCGATGGGCCTCATCCACGGCCTCTGGCGCCCGGTGGACGCGCGCATCCGCGACTACATCGCCACCCCCAAAGTCAACGGCTATCAGTCAGTCCATACCGTGGTCTTCGCCTTCGACGATCGTAAAGCCCAGTTTCATATTCGCACCCATGCGATGCATCGCCGCGTGCAGCATGGGGTGGCCGCGCACTGGCTCGACCGCGCCGCGCGTGGCGAGCCGGTCGACGCCGCGCTGCGCATCGCGGCGGACGATCTGCCGGCGTGGGTCGTGCAACTCGACGATTGGCACCGCGAACTGCGCCTGAGTGCCGATGCCTTCGTGGAAGCTCTCAAAAGTGATGTCTTCGATGAGCAGGTCTTCGTCTTTACCCCCAAGGGCGACATGGTCGATCTCCCCACCGGTTCCACTCCCCTGGATTTCGCTTATCGCATCCACACCGCACTGGGTGACCACTTCCGCGATGCCCGCGTGCAGACCGCCGGACCCAACGGCATGCCCATTGTGCGCGATGTCGCGCCGACCTATCAGCTGCGTACTGGCGACGTGGTGACGATTCACACCGACCCCGCGGCGCACCCCACCGACGAATGGCTCGATCTGGTGCGTACGCGCAATGCCCGCGAGAAACTCACACGGGCGCTCCGCGGCGCACTGCGTACCGGCGCGGCGCCTACCGGCGTCTGGGCGGACGACCAGCGTTCCGCGGAGTCCGAGCCGGAGTTCAGCGCGCCGCTGTTGCATCCATCGGGCAATCCAGCCCAGATCCACCTCTCGCGTTGTTGCTGTCCTTGCCCCCACGACCCGATTGTAGGACTGCCCGGCCGCGACGATCGGGTGAGCGTGCATCGCGCCTGTTGTCGGACCTTGCGCCGCACCCTGGCCAGACGCCAGGCGAGTACGGGAGCGACCACCGCGATGGAGCTGGACTGGCGCCGGCTACCACCGCTGAGCTACCGCATGGCGATCTCCGTCCACGGTCAGGACCATCGCGGTCTGATGCACGAGTTGGCCGAATGTCTCAATGCCCAGGGCATCAATCTCACCAGCAGCGCCGCCAAAGCCATTCCCGACCGCAAGAAAGCCGTTGTCACACTCATTTGTGAATTCCCCCCCGAAGTCAGACCTCATCTCGTGCTGCGTCGTCTCTATGCGGTCCCCGGTACCACCTATGTCGAACGGAACCTCCAGATTGGCTGCGATAGTCCTGCTCCACATGATTGACGCTCCGGGCGTCCTAGAACAGCGCCCGTTCGGTTTGCCAAACCTGCGTCGGTTATCTCGTCGCGCACCTGACCGCGCCGGCCAGTGGATTCAGGCGAACGGCAAGACGAAGGGTGCCACGCCTCCGGTCGCGCGTTGCTCTCGCGTATACTGTGGCAGGAGGCCGGACGACGCGTGCCAGCCGCTGGCTTGGGCTCGGCTTGGGCTCGCGCGCCGGCTGCGGGCTCGTGCCGCGGGGTGGTGTCGACCAGGTCGCCGGTGCGGTGGCGCGCCTGGCAGAGGATAGGACCATGCGACCAACATCATTGCTCATGACACGCGCCGGGGACGCCGGGGTTCCGGGTGTCGCAGAGGCTCGCCTCCTGCGCACGGTAACGACCTACTTGACGCGTGGCGAACGCAAATATATCGAACACGTGCTGGACTACGCGCGGCAGTTGCGGGTGGTGCATGCGGGTCATGGTGACGACATCGTCGCGCCAGCACCAGCCGGGACGGCACCAGTGTCTCGTGGCCAGCGCGGCGACTCTCGACCAGGCGGCGAACCGTCTGCCGCCCGCACCCGCTCGCGCACGCGCTGGGATTTCGGCTATGTGATCTCCGTGGCGCAGGCGCTGGCCGAGACCGTCCATATGGATGCCGAGGGCCTGGCCGCCGTGCTGCTCTATCAGGCGGTGGAGTTGGGCCTGGCCTCCGCCGAAGCGGTGAATAGAGCCCTGGGTGGCCGCTATGGCGCGGCGACGGTCGATCTGATTCAGCGCATCGAGCGTTTCGACGCCCTGCAGCGACCGGCCGCTGCGCGCCGGCGTCTGGTGGTCTCCGCCGAGCGCGGCGAGGTCGAGCGCACCGCGGCCAATCGCGCG
>DASYGC010000345.1:0-3067 GCA_036000225.1 Ktedonobacterales bacterium
TCCTCGCCGAATCCGAACTCTCACATATTCGCGTGACAACACGCCCCGCACATCGTACAATACAGTTGGCTGCCTCGCGTGGACCGGCATGCGGCATGCTGGGAGTGAGGGGCGCGGATCTCATTGACGTGCGGGCGGAACCCGCGCATAGTGGAGCAGACAGCCGTGGCAGCGAAGCGGACGACACGCCAGAGCAGCAGCCGGCAGCGCACGGCGCCCTACCTGGGCGTCGCCTGCCTCGCCCTGCTCGCGTTCGCCAGCGTCCATGCCTTCGCGCCTGAGTTCGGCGCTGGCATGCCCGGTCGCGCGGCGGCGCTTCCCGCGCTGAGCTGGCTGGCCGCGCCCGCCGCCGCGCCAGTCTTGCTGGGCACGACAACGCGCTTTGCCCTGCACGCTGCCAGCCAGGCCACCGCGCAGGTGAGTTTCGCGGGCGCCGTGCTGCTCACCATCGCTATCGCGCTCACCGCCCTGCTGCTGCGCCGCGCCACCCCACTCACGCGCGGCGGTCTCTCGATCCCCGCGCTGCTGGTCGCGATTGCCCTGGCACGGGCTCACTAACGCAGCCCCCGTACCCGCGCGGCCCCTCCCGGCCACCGTATCGCAGCACGCCGTGGAGAGGACGCGCGTTGTCGTGCTAGTGCCTGACGCATAGCACCTGGACACGGTTCCACGGCCATGTAGGTATAGCGCATCGCCGCCTGCCCGATCCTTCCGTTTCAATCTCTCCTTGTCCAACCGCGTCGAAGTGGCGCACGGGTGTGCGCTCTGGGCCTCGTGATGTGCCGTTGGCGCGTGATTGTACGCCCCGGCGCTCACACTCAGGTTTGTATGGGCGACGCCGCGCTCCGGTGGACCGAAGCACCGCCCAGCACGCCGGACCGGGATTAGCGCAGCGTCCCCTCGAATTCATTCGAGCAGCCTGAACTTACGACCCACCACGCTCACGCGATTATCCTCTGGCTCCCTCTCTCCTTTTAGGAGAGGAGGCAGGGGGGTGAGGTGCACTTGCCGCCTGAAAGGTTGACACTCCATGAGCTTCTTCACCAAAATCCTGGGTGATCCCAACGAACGCGAACTCAAACGCATTCGCCCGCTGGTCGCGCGCATCAACAGCCTCGAAGACGAGGTGAAGGCGCTCTCCGACGACGACCTGCGCGGCATGACCGCTGAGTTCAAGCAAGAGCTGGACAACGGCGCGGACCTCGACGATCTGCTCCCCGATGCCTTCGCCGCCGTGCGCGAGGCGGGGCGTCGTGCCATCGGTATGCGCCACTTCGACGTACAGCTGATTGGCGGCGTTGTGCTGCATGAAGGCCGGGTCGCCGAGATGCGCACCGGCGAGGGCAAGACGCTGGTCGCTACGCTGCCCTCCTACCTCAACGCGCTCAGCGGCAAGGGTGTACACGTCGTCACCGTCAATGACTACCTCGCCCAGCGCGACCGCGATTGGATGGGGCGCATCCACGAGTTCCTGGGTCTGTCGGTAGGCGTGGTGCTCACCTCGCAGAATCCGCAGGGGCCCGAGCGCCGCGCCGCCTATCAGGCCGACATCACCTATGCCACCAACAACGAGTTGGGCTTCGACTATCTGCGCGACAACATGGTCCCCGATCTCACGCTCTGCGCGCAACGCAAACTGCACTACGCCATCGTGGACGAGGTGGACAACATCTTGATCGACGAGGCGCGCACGCCGCTGATCATCTCCGGCCAGGCCGAGGAATCCGCCGAGCTCTACATCAAGTTCGCCAAAGCCGTGCCCCGTCTGCGCGAAGATGAGGACTATACGCTGGATGCCAAGCAGAAGACGGCCTCGATCAATGAGTCGGGCATCGACAAGATCGAACGCATGATGGGCATCGAGAATGTCTACGCCGACATGGAGCTGACCCGCCATCTGGAGAATGCGCTCAAGGCCTATGCGCTCTTCCACCGCGACAAAGAGTACATCGTGCGCGATGGCGAGGTGTTCATCGTGGATGAGTTCACTGGCCGCGTGCTCCAGGGACGGCGCTACAGCGAGGGGTTGCACCAGGCCATCGAGGCCAAGGAGGGGGTACCCATTCAGCGCGAGAACCGCACGCTGGCGACGATTACCTTCCAGAACTATTTCCGCCTGTATGAGAAGCTGGCCGGCATGACGGGTACCGCGATGACCGAGGCCGAAGAGCTGCACAAAATCTACAAGCTCGACGTGGTGGCGATTCCAACCAATCAGGCCATCGTGCGCGTGGATCACGCCGACTATATCTACAAGAATGAGAACGGCAAGTTCCGCGCGGTGGTGGATGCCATCGCGGACTGCCACGAGCGCGGCCAGCCGGTGCTGGTGGGCACGACTTCGGTCGAGACGTCCGAGCGTATCTCCGAACTGCTGGAGCGCGAAGGCGTCGCGCACAACGTGCTCAACGCGAAGCAGCACCAGCGCGAGGCAATGGTGGTGGCCCAGGCGGGGCGCAGCGGCGCCGTCACCATCGCCACCAATATGGCCGGTCGCGGCACCGATATCGTGCTGGGCGGCAACCCCGCCGGGTATGTCGACAGCATTCTGCGCGAGCGCGACATCGATCCCGAATTCGCCACCGACGCGGATCGCGCGGAGGCGCTTGAGGAGGCGAAGGCGCACTGCGACGCCGACCGCGAGAAGGTGGTGGCCGCTGGCGGGCTGCACATCATCGGCACGGAGCGCCACGAGTCGCGGCGCATTGACAACCAGTTGCGCGGGCGTTCGGGGCGCCAGGGAGATCCGGGGTCGTCGCGCTTCTATGTATCGCTGGGCGATGACCTGATGCGCCGCTTTGGCAGCGATCGCGTCGCCGGTCTGATGGATAAGTTGGGCCTGGAGGAGGATATGCCCATCGAGAGCGGTATGGCGACGCGGATGATCGAGCAGGCGCAGAGCAAGGTGGAGGGCTACTATTTCGATATCCGCAAGAACGTGGTGGAGTACGACGATGTGATCTCGGCGCAGCGCGCGGTGATCTATGAGGATCGGCGGGCAGCGCTGGAACACCAGGACCTGCACGAGCGCATGCGCGAGATGATCGAGCGCGAGGTGCAGGTGGTG
>DASYGC010000346.1:0-13088 GCA_036000225.1 Ktedonobacterales bacterium
CTGGCTGGCGTGGGCTGGCGCGAGTGAGCATCCAGCGGCTCGCCGGATGCAGCGGAATGGGGGAGGGGGATGCCTACCGTGTGGCGCACGTTCTCCCGCGCGGGAGAAGGCGCGCGGCGCTCAGCGGCAGGCGCGGGTACAGCTCGGGGGAGCGCTGAGGAGGAGCCTGGCCGGTCGGGCCGATCGCGCGGCGTGCTCGCTGGCTGCCACACGCGGCGCGGCGGAGTGTCGTGAGGTCATCATTGCCATTGCGAACTTTGCTCCCGTAGGCGTGCTCTTGGAGTGTGCGTGAGGGACTCGCACGCCTCCCCTGCATTATGGCGCTCGCCATTGGGGCGTGTCAAGCCAAACAGCGAGTGTGGCTCAGATTTCCTTGACTTTCACTCCATGATTGGGTAGACTTGATGATGCCACGATGCGGGAGTGGCGCAGTGGTAGCGCAATTGCTTCCCAAGCAATGGGTCGCGAGTTCGAATCTCGTCTCCCGCTCCAACCCCAAGCAACTCAGGCTACATGCGGCCTGGGTTGTTTTGTTGTGCTCGTCACGAAGGCACTTGACGTAGAGTTGTCTGCGATATGCTCGTTCCGTGCCTGGTTGTACTCGGCTGATCCGGGGTAGCGCTTCCGAGCGCTGAGTAGCTGAGTCCAGTGTAGTAGACGAGGATGGTACCCGTAGCGAACGAAACTGGCGACATCATTCTGAGCATGCGGGACCTTCGTGAGGTCACCAGTTACGCTGCCGCGAGCGCGCAGGAAATCCTGGAGATCTTCGAGAGCGCACACCCGGACGACTCGCGGCCTCGCGACGCGATCGACGCCGCATGGACGTTCGCTCGAGGCGGTAAACGCGGGAAGACACTGCGCGACACCGCGTGGGCGGCGCACAAGGCGGCCCGAGACGCAGACACGGCGGCCGCGGGCGATGCGGCGCGAGCAGCGATGTGCGCCGCATCCGCTGCGTACTTGCATGCACTGGCCGACGCTCATCAGGTGAAGCACATTCTGGGGGCGGCGGCCTACGCGGCGAGAGCGGCCGAACTTGTGGCGGGCGATGTTCGCGATATCGGTGCTGAGCATATTGAGCAAGCTCGCCGGCGCGCGACACCAGCCGTCGTTGACGTGCTCAGCCGCTACCCCGCCGCACCGCCTGGTGGCGGGCGCGTCGGGGAGCTGCTTCGCAATCTGGATGAGGCCCTCCGCAGCCGTTGCTGACGGCCATGTTGTGCCAGCCGAGGCGTTCATGACCGTCGCCTGGTGGGGTATGGTCGTCAACCACCGAGTGCACGTCATCAACCCCGATCTGGGCTCGTTTCTTCACCCCGGTGCTGACCATGGTGCCCATGGCATGGCCGTGAGCTTTCTAGCCGCCAGCGCTGCGGCGATCGGCAGCGGCGGTGCGCTCCATAAGCACTCCTCTACGCCGCGGGAGGTGGTCCGAACCAGGTGGTGAGCGCGTCCGGGAGCCCCAGGTGGCTTCGGTCTCCCACCCAGGCCACATAGCCGTCGGGCCGAATCACCACGGCCGTG
This sequence comes from Ktedonobacterales bacterium, assembly GCA_036000225.1. Taxonomy (GTDB): domain Bacteria; phylum Chloroflexota; class Ktedonobacteria; order Ktedonobacterales; family JADMIN01; genus DASYGC01. The sequence goes on from DASYGC010000346.1 coordinate 1,528, forward strand.
GGAGCCGTGACCGCGCCCAGTACCGGAAGCTCCCACTTCCCACCATAGTTCGCGTCGATCACCTGAACCCGATTTGCCCAGGGCGTGCCGTCGTCAAAGCCGCCGGGCTCACCGAGGTTGAGGAGCACCGGCCGGGCATCGTGCAGCAGGGTGAAGACCCGCAGCGGGCAGTTGACGGTGACCAGGTCAAGATCGGGCATGCGGCGTCCGAGCAGTGGGTGTCCCTCACCGAGATCGTAGTGGATGTCCAGACCAGACATCATCGCGGCGAACCGCTTGCGCGGCTCGTCCATGCTCAGCAGTTCGGTCATGATGTCACGCAGGGCCGCGTGGCGGTCGTCGAGGCTGCTGAGCGCGATCTGCGCCATCGTGTTGCGCAGCACGCGGGCGCCGACCGGGTGCCGTTCGGCATGGTAGGTATCCAGCAGGGTGTCGGGTGATATCTGCTTGACTACCTGGGCTAGCTTCCATCCCAGATTCACGGCATCCTGCACCCCGATGTTGAGGCCCTGGCCGCCCTGCGGGGGATGCACGTGTGCGGCGTCGCCGGCTAGCAACACCCGTCTGTCGCGGTAGGAAGCCGCCTGCCGCGTCATATCGGTGAAGCGGGAGATCCGGTTGGGGCTGTGCACTCCGTAGTCCGTCCCGTAGGCGACGACGAGCGCCTCGCGGAGATCCTGCAAGGTGGGTTCGCTGGTGTGTTCGACCTGCTGTTCCTTCAGCACGACCCCGAATGGCCCACCGCCTTCCACCCGGTTGACGGGACCAATGCCACCGCCCTCGGGACGTATGCCGATCTCCGGCTGCTCGACCATCTCGACCTCGGCAATCATCCAACTGGTCGAGGGATCCAACCCGACGAAGTCGATGCCGGCTGCCTTGCGGACCAGGCTGCGTCCTCCGTCGCAGCCGACGAGATACTCCGCTCGGAGCGACGTGTTATCGGACAACTCGACATCGACGCCGGTGTCGTCTTGCGCGAAGCCCACCACCTCGCAACCACGAAGGATCGGAACCCCGAGTTCATTGACCCAGTCAGCCAGGATGGGCTCGAAGAGGTTCTGCCACAGCGCGAGCCCGTAGGGGTGCCGGGTGGGGAAGTCGCTGATGTCCAGCTTGACTCCGGCGAAGCCCTGGATCTGCATCGCCTGTCCCCGCGAGAGGAACCGATCAGCGATTCCTCGCTGATCGAGCACCTCGATGGTGCGTGCATGCAGACCGCCCGCGCGCGAGCCGATGAGGTCCTGGCTGACGCGTCGCTCGACAATGGCGACGTCAATTTTCGCCAACGCCAACTCGCCCGCCAGCATCAGTCCAGTCGGACCTCCGCCGGCGATCACCACCGCATGCTCGATCATCGCCACCCTCCTGCCGGCATTACCCCGCCCGCTACCAGCGCATCAGATCCCTCGGCCACCGCGGCGAGTGCTCGCCACCGCGCCGCGAGTGCCACCAGCGGTTCGACGTCCCCGCGCGACCCATACATCGCCAACACCATACGCATTTCGCTCCTCCCATAGTCGTAGGATTCTGGCCTCGGCCAGCGATTATACGGCACGAGCCGGGGCTTGTCGCAAGCCCCCCTGTGCGCTATAAAGTAAAAGTGGGAAGGAGTGGGTAGCCCCCTTTCCTTATCGTCCGCTTCCTTATCATCCGCTGTGGACGGACAACCTCCCGGCGAAGCGGCGGCGCGCCGCATAGGGCGGTCCCGTCAGCCCAGTTGGACCTCCCAAGGCGTCCTCGGCCAGCTTCGCCGCTGGCCACCCCGCCGTCGCGGTGGTGAGGCGCATGAGATCGACATGCTGCCCGTTGGCTACCTGCTTGAGGCGAGCTTCGAGCACGGCGCGAAATGTCCGCGCGGTCTGGCAAATATAAAGAAGCCGCCCGGGCCCACAATAGTGCCTGCTATTTAGATGCCTCGCTTACGCAGACAACTAGATATGGCATGACACAAATCCTCCCCGCCGATGCTCTGATCCGTATAGCTGAGCACCGCCGCAACCGGTAGCTGGCAACGTTCCCTTCGGAGCGTGGCGGCGAGTACACTGGAGGCGCGAGCTGAACACCGGTGAGCGAGAGGATCAGACAATGACGGAAGCGGTGGACATCCAGGCCCAGATCCCGGCGGGCATCCAGGCGCCGCCGGAGAAGCCATTGCTGCGCGGCTGGTTTCACGCGGCGGCCGCGCTCGGCGCGGTGGCGCTGACGGTGGCGCTGGCCTGGGCCAGCCGCCGCGACACGGCGCGCCTGATCTCCCTGCTGGTGTTCGGCCTCAGCATGGTCGAGCTCTATATCGTCAGCGCGGTCTACCATATCGGCGCCTGGCCGCCACGGGTCAAGCGGGTGCTGCGCTCGGTGGATCACGCCAATATCTTCGTGCTGATCGCCGGCACCTACACCCCCATCTGTGTCAACGTCCTGAGCGGCTGGGTGCGCGTCGCGCTGCTCACGACCATCTGGGTGCTGGCAGCGGCTGGCGTCGGTAGCGCCATGTTTACCCATCACATTCCGCGCTGGGTGACCGCCGTGCTCTACATCGGCGTGGGCTGGGCGGGCGTGCTGGCGCTGCCCGCTTTCAAGGCCGCGCTCCCCTGGGCGGCCCTGGGAGTCCTGCTGCTGGGAGGCGTGCTCTATACCCTCGGCGCTGTCGTCTATGCGCTCAAGCGGCCTGATCCCTTCCCGCGTGTGCTCGGTTTCCACGAGGTCTTCCACCTCTTCGTCGTCGCTGGTGGCGCCGCCTTTGCCATCATGATCTGGATCTGGGTGCTGCCCCATCCGCGTATCTAGCGCACGCGTGGTACCATGCTCCGCGGGCCGCGTGATACCTTCTCAGTGGTGGCGACGCTGCGCTACGGGTGTGCGCTCTGGCCTTCATTATTCCGTAGTGGCGCACGGGTGTGCGCTCTGGGCCGCTCTGGGGGAGCGATGCGTGGGCAATCTTCCGAGTCCCATATGCGGCATGGCGGATGGCGCGATAGATGCTCGGCGACAAAGGAGCCAGGCATGGCGGATGCCAGTGGACCCAGACAGTGGATGCCGTTGGAGCAATGGAACGCGCTCGTGCGCGGCGAAAGTTGCCCGCTTTGCGCTGAACTGGCCTCGAATGCGCCGGTCACCGCAGAGGGCTACACCGTTGCCAACCTCGACCACAGCCGCCTGCGTCTGGCCGCGAACCAATGGATCGCCGGCTACTGCGTGCTGATCTGCACCACCCACGTGCGCGAGCCGTTCGAGCTGCGCGCCGACGAGTGCGCGCAGTATTTCGCCGATCTGATGCTGGCTGCCAGTGCGCTGCAACGTGTCTTCGCGCCTATCAAAATGAACTATCAGATCCTGGGCAACCTCGTGCCCCACCTGCACTGCCATCTGATTCCGCGCTATCACGGCGATCCGGCCCCTGGCACCCCTATCGACATGCATGCGCAGCAGCTGAGCCTCACGCCCCAGGAGTATGCCAACCGCATCGCGCGCATTCAGCAAGCCTTGCGCGAGCTACGCGACACCGCCTTCTAGCCTACATGCGTCGTGGGTGAATGAGCAAGGTGGGAGAAGCGCTTTCGCATCCGTGTGCGTATACTGTGCCCTACGCGGCAGTTGCCGCGTCGCGGCGTAGCAGATCATCCACAACCATTGGAGAACACGATGCGAAAAGTCATTTCCCTGATCCATCTCTCACTGGACGGTTTCGCGGCGGGTCCCAATGATGAACTGGACTGGATTGCCTATGATGACGAACTCGAGCGGTCCGCCCATGCCCTGCACGCGATCACGGATGCGGTCATCTGGGGGCGCCGGACGTATGAGGGGATGGCCAGCTACTGGCTCACCATTCCAGCCAATCCCGCGAGCACTCCGGCTGAACTCGAACATGCTCGCTGGCTGGATACCGCGACCAAAATCGTGGTGTCGCGCACGCTGGATCGCATCGAATGGAACGATGCGCGGAATACCGTGCTGATCAAAGACAACATCGCCGAAGCTATCAATGCCATCAAACAGCAGCCTGGCAAAGACATCTGGTTTCTCGGCAGCACCATGCTGGCGCAGACGTTTATGCAGCTTGATCTGATTGACGAATACCGCATCAACATCAATCCAACGGTGCTGGGGCGCGGCAAGCCGCTGTTTGCCGGTGTCACCCGCGCATTCCCCCTGAAGCTTCTGGAAGCCACGACGTTGAAGAGCGGCGTCGTCACCTTGCGCTATGAGCCGGAGCGCAAATAGCGGCACCAGCAGCGGCTCAGCGGTCCAGCAACGCGAGCAGCCCCTCGGGATAGAGCGGCGTCTGCCCGGCGCGCAAGCCGGCCAGGGGCATCCACCGCACGCGCAAGCTGGTGCCGTCGTCTTCGTAGGCGACCATCTCGTCGCGCTCATACAACGTCGGGTCGGCGAAGCGCGCCTCATAGACCTGCGCGATCTCGTGGCCCATCTCGCCCTCGAAGGTGAAGATGTTTTCGAGCGTGCCCACACTGCGCAGATCCACCAGTTCCGCGCCTAGCTCCTCGCGCAGCTCGCGCACTACCGCCTGGTGGCCGTATTCGCCGAACTCGATGCCGCCGCCAAGCAGACGGTAGAACGTCGAACGCTTCACGCGGTCGTGCCCCTCGAACACCAACAGGTCATCCCCGCGCCAGATGACGCAGAGGGCCAGCGGGCGGATCCTGCCCGGTTGTATCGCGATCTCCTAGGCGCTGGCGCCAGCGTGCACGCGCGGCTGGGGCAACGGCTCGCCGTTTTGTTCTGCCCAGCCAATCAATGCCTTGAGAGCTGTTTGTCCATTCTGGACAGCCTCATCGTACGTGGTCCCGTGAGCGACCGCTCCACTGCCGAAAACGCGGTCTGCCCACTCAGGGAGCACCACCAGAAATGCTTGGTCCTCATCTGACCATTCAATCACCATCGAATAGTGCTGGTGCGCGTGTTCTGCGGTCATCGGCATAGCCTAAGCATGTGAGCCAGCATGCACGCGTGGCGCCGGCAAAGGCTCGCCGTGCTGTTTAGCTTGTTCGATCAGCGTGTCGAGCACATTCTCACCCTTGCGCGCTGCCTCTTCATATGTGGCACCATCGGTGACGGGTTGATAGACGCGATCCTGCCATTCAGGCAGGCACACGACGTATGCCTGATCTTCGTCGGACCATTCAATCACGATCGAATATCGAATACTCATGGCAGCTTCCTCCTTTCGAGGCTTCCGCGGCTGATGGGGTGATTGCATCTGGTTCAGCATTTTAGCACGCCAGCGCGCGCCACGCCGCCATGCCGCACGCCATCGCCAGCACTCGCTGCTACATAGAAATTTTCGCGCAAGGTGACAGGATGCCAGCGCGATAAGGAAGCGCGAAGTAGGAAACGGGGAGCCGATCAGTCGCGCTCCCCCGATCATCAGGAGGCCCCAACCATGAACGATCTCATCACCCCGGCGGAGCTGCGCCAGCAGCAGAGCGCGGCGGAGGCGCCAACCATCATTGACGTGCGCGGACCCAGTGAGTTCGCCTCCGGCCATGTGCTGGGCGCGCTGAACATCCCCCTGAGCCAGCTGGCAAAAAAGCTCAAGAAGATTCCTCGCGACCAACTGGTGGTCACTTATTGCAACATGCACCATCGCGGCGAGTCGCGCGGCGAGCGCGCGGCCCTGCTGCTGCGCGAAGGCGGCTACCAGGCGCGGACCATTGACGGCGGCTACCCCGCCTGGCAGGAGGCGAATCTGCCCACCGAGGTGACACCCAAAGGATAGGGCGCCTCAGCAGCAGGGCGCCTCGTCACCATCAATGAGCGAAGCGTCCCCTGAAAATGCACTTCAGAGTGCTCGATCCGTGACAGCCGCTAGCGGGTTCGTCTCCGCGAACAGCGCGGCCAGGCTTTGCGCATAGGGTGGCCGCGCGATGCCGGCCTCGGTGACGATGGCGGCCACGTAGCGCGCGGGGGTCACGTCGAAGGCGGGGTTGGCCGCGCTCACCCCCGCCGGGGCCAGCGCCACGCCGCGCACCGCCGTCACTTCCTCGGGCGCGCGCTGCTCGATGGGGATCGCCTCACCATCGGGCAGCGACCGATCGATGGTCGAACGTGGGGCCACCACGTAGAGCGGAAGGGAATGGGCGTGCGCCAGCACCGCCAGCCCATAGGTGCCGATCTTGTTGGCGACATCCCCATTGGCCGCGATGCGATCCGCTCCAACGAACACCGCGCGTATGCCGCCGCGCCGCATGAAATGCGCCGCCATGCTGTCGGTGATCAGCGTGAGTGGCACCCCCGCGCGCGCCAACTCCCACGCCGTCAGCCGGGCCCCCTGCAACACGGGACGCGTTTCGTCCACATACACGCGCAGGTGCTTGCCCGCCTGATGCGCCACAAAGATCGGCGCCAGCGCCGTGCCCATGCCGGCCGTGGCCAGCGCGCCCGCATTGCAGTGCGTCAGCAGCACATCGCCATCGGCGATCAGGGTTGCGCCGTACGCGCCCATCGCGCGGCAGGCCGCCGCGTCCTCTGCCGCCACCGCGTGCGCCTCGGCCAGCAGCCGCGCCCCCAACTCCGCCACCGCGCCGCCGTCCGCCAGGTACGCCTGTGCCACCCGCAGCAGCCGCTCCACCGCCCACGCCAGATTCACCGCCGTGGGCCGCGTGGCCCGCAGCTCCGCGCCCAGCGCCGCCAGCCTGGCCAGCGCCGCCTCCGTGCTCGCACCCGCTTCCCGCGCCGCGCCCGCTTCATCCCTCGCACCATCCAAACGATGCCGCGCGACGGGGACGACAGAGAGGGAACCCCACCCCAGCGCCAGACCATACGCCGCCGCCACCCCGATCGCCGGCGCACCGCGCACCCGCAGGGTGCGGATCGCGTGCGCGACGCTCGCCAGATCGGCGCACGTCAGCACGACGTACGCATCCGGCAGACGCGTCTGATCCACCAGACGGAGCGCGCCACCTGGTCCCGCGGCGTCATCCCACCACAAGGTCATCGACACCCCTTCGGGCGAGACAAAGATCCCATTCACCAATTGTGGAGCGGCTGGCATAGGCCATTTCTGCCATTCGTACTAGGTCCGGCGGATGCGTCACAGCAAGACAGGTGACGCATCAGGCCAGGCGTGGAGCGGCATAAAGCACAAACGAGCGGTTTGTGGTAGGTCCTGAGTGCCAATGAGACAATATGGTAGGATGGCACCGTTCAGTCACGTCAGCAGCGGGTTGTACCGGCCGGTAAGCCGGTTCATATGTTACCCCCGTTTTACGTGTCCGTTCCACACGACAGAAGGCTATTTACAAAGTGGCCTCTGGTCAACGGGACTGGACCGGCAGGAGGGCCGGAAGCATGGACCTGGGGACCGGAGTCACCGTAACAGGTCGCTCACACGTCGATGGGATGGCAGGTGCACAGCCAGATTCATCGAAGGGGCGCACACGGATGGCCAACGACGGGGATCAGCAGTGGTCCTTCGAGCGGATCTACGACGACTTCAAGACGCCCATCTACAACTACATCTATCACCTGGTTGGCAGTCGCGAGCAGGCCGATGATCTCACTCAGGATACGTTCCTGAAGGCGTTCAAGGCCCTGCCCAAGATGGACGCGAATCTCAAGCTCTCGGCGTGGTTGTATCGTATCGCCACCAACACGGCCTACGATGCCCTGCGCCGGCGCAAACTGATCGCGTGGCTCCCCTGGCAGGATCTCGATCACGAGCCGGCCGATACGGAGAGTGCCGATCCCCAGGAGACGATTGGGATCACCGAGCTGGTGCGCGCGGCGCTCAAGCGTATGCCACCCCAGTATCGTGCGGCTCTCTTGCTCTATACCCAGGAGGGCTTCTCCTATGCGGAGATCGCCCATACTCTGAGTATCGCGGAGAGCGGCGTCAAAATGTACCTGTCCCGCGCGCGGCATTCCTTCCGGGAACATTACCGGGCGCTGGAACAGGGGGGAGGCAATTCACAATGAACTGCAAGTGGGCGGAGGGTTACCTTAGCGCCTGCCTTGATGGCACGCTCGATCCCGACGTCCGCGACGAGGTGGTGGCGCACATCGAGACCTGCACCCGCTGCAGCGCTTTGCTCGATGAGTATCGCCACTTCGATGGACTGGTGGCGGGCCTGCCGCGCTACGAGCCACCGGCCGAGTTGCGCTCCCATATCTTCGATTCGCCAGACTTCGCCGCCATCGTCCGCTCGCTCGAAGCCGGCGCCGATGAAGTGCCCGCCGCGCGTCACCCAACGCCTTTGCGCCCGTTCTTGCTCTCGCGTCCCCATCGGCGCGGCACCCACGACCGCGCGCTGACGCCGCTGCCGATCGCGCCCGCGGCTGGTGAGCTCTCTCCGTCCGATACCGCCAATCCCGTAGCCGGCCCCGCGGCCACTCCTCCGGTCGCCGCGCACACTGGCTCGGGCGGTCCGCCACCGCTGGTGCGCGCGGCGCTCGTCGCCGCCGCGCTGTTGATCGCGGCCCTGGGCACGACCCTGCTACTCCAGCGGGGTCTTTCGCATGGAACCGTCAAGACGCCCGGTAGCATCTCCAACGTGGGTGGCTTCCAGGGGGCGCCATTGACGGCTGGCCCACGCGCCATCTACGAGCGCGCTGGCGCGCTGTGGAGCCTGCCCGAGCACGGCAACGGCGTGGCCCAGCGGTTGACTCCCGCTAATGTCGAGGTAGGCGCCGGCTGGGCGGTTGTGCCGGTCCGCGCGGGCGCGGGCGGCGATCTGGTGGCCTATGTCGATCTGAAGACTGGCGCGCTGCATATCGTGCGCAGCGATGATCAGAAAGATCAGGTTGCGGGCCAGGCGCTGGTCCCCGTTGCCGACCGCGCGGCGATTTTCTGGAGCGGCCCTGAGGGACAGGCGCTTTTGGGCGGCCTCACCTGGTCGCCAGATGGCACGCAACTCGCCTACCTGGCCGATCCACAGGGGACGGGACAGACCAGCCTGATGGTCGTCCATGCCGACGGCACCGACATGGCCATGATCCCTGCCGCGGCGGGAAGCTCCAGCGCGCAAGCCGCCTGGAGTCCCGATAGCCAGGCGCTCGTGTTTGCGCAGACGACCGGTGCGGGCCAGAGTCTCTGGCTCTACAACCCCGCCTCACGGCAGTTGCGCAACCTCGGCAGCGCGACCGACGCCGCCGGCGCGGCCAATGCCGCTGTGCTGGCGCTGGGTTGGGCGAACACGCAGGCGGGCCTGACCGTCACCTGGGCCAGCGGCGATGCCGCCAGCGGGACGGTCTCGGGCGTGTTCAGCGCGGCGGCGCAGCCCACGGGCGCGGCGCGACGGCTCACGCCAGCCGGCCGGAGCTTCGCCACCGCCGCCTATTCGGCCAGCGCCGCCGGTGGCACGTGGCTGCTGGGCGACGGCGCGGGCGTCTCCACACTCGCGGTGCAGGGCGCGAGTCTGGCGCCACTGGCGAGCATCGCCTCGGGCGTACAGGCGGTGGCCTGGTCGCCCGACGGGTCGGTCGCCTCGTTCCTGAGCACCACCGGCACGCTGTCGGTCTGGATCAATGCCGCGACGATCGTGCCAGTCGCCACCGGGGTCGCGGCGCAGCCCGCGATGGCCTGGACCGCCGATGGCAGCGCGCTGGCCTTCGTCGCCGCTGGTCAGTTGAACATCGTGCGGCTCAACGCCGGCACGGTGGGCGTGCCGGTCGCGGTCGCCGGGCTGAGCAATCCGACGGCGCTGGTGTGGGCGCCCGATGGCCAGCAATTGGCGGTCACCACCACGGCCGGCGTCGCGCTGGTCGGCGTCGCGGGCACCTCGATGCGCCTGCTCGATCGCGCCCCCGCCGCGGGCAACGTGTCCTGGTCAGTGGCGCGCTGAGTTCCCCCAAGTACACCGCTGCCACGCGGGCTATGTGGCACTTGCCATGTAGCCTGCGTGGCAGCGGTGTGTTGCTAAACGACCACAACTCCCATGGCGGCGTGGCATCAGCCTCGATCGCGCCTGCCAGCCCATGACCGGGAGCGGGTGCGCCCCCGGCGTGTCGCGTCACCGGTGTTTGTGGGCCGGGTGGGTCTGTAGGCCGCAGCGTGTGCCATCGAGCCGGGCGCGCACGAGCTGCAAATTGCCCGCCTCAATCGCCGACTCCGCGCCGGTCGTTGGCGCGATCTGTCCCGCGAGATTGATGTTGTCGTGGCAGCGCCCCGTCTCAGGATCATACACCGGTGCGCCCGCTGGATTGTTCCCGTCGAGCCAGGCGCAACACTGCAGAGCGAGCTCACGGTAGTGCGGATTCTCGGTGGCATGGTACAGCGCCTCCAATCCCTCGGCAAGCGCGGACACGTCAAAGACGCTCTGGTGGTCGCGCTGGGTGGGATAGATGTGGTAAAACCCGTCGCGGATCACCGGCTCAACCAGCGAGGCAACCGTTTGTTCGCAGGCCGCGATATACTCCGGACGCGCCAGCAGCCGCCCGGCGCGCGCTACCGCATGGAGCTGGTGATAGGCATACATCGGTAGCTCTTCCTCTCCACAGGTGGAGCGGAAGTACCGGGGCCCACTAGTGATGATCTGCTGGCAGAGATCTTCAATCCAGACGCGCAACCCCCGATCGTCTGGCCGAGTCTCATAGACATCCATCACTGCCAGCGCGTAGCCAGCGATATAGGACAGATTGCCCGTGGCGGGAAAAAGCGTACGCCAGAAGCGCCGCAGCGCATCGGCATCACGCAGGACACGCCAGGCGCTGGAATAGGCGCGCAACGCGCGCACCGTCCAGGGCTCGCCACCGGGATACGAGGTCTGGGCGTCGGCGCTCTTGGTCCCGCGCTCGTCCAGGATGAAGTTGAGCAGGCGCTGGTCGTCGCGGCGCTTCATGTACACGACGAAGCGCAGCCAGTCGCGCGCCAGCGCGCTCGCGGCCGCTGAGCCGGTCAACTCATGGACGCGCAGCGCCAGAGTCACGGCCCGCGCGACATCGTCGACGCACGCGATGCCCTCGACGCCACTATCCTGCGCGGTGTAGGTATCGAGCGGTGGCGTCAACTCATGAAGATGCTCGCCGTGCCGCTGGCCGGGCCGCCGCGTATAAATCAACACGTACGCGGTCGGCTGTTTGGTCTTTGGCAAGTACACAGTCAGGCGGCGCAGATGCCGCAGCACTCCTGGGAGTTGTTTGAGCTCGGTGAGCGAAGGAGTCGTGGTGGGGATGTGTCCATTGGGTATGTCCGGACCACGAGCCAGGCCCGAGACGTGAGCGGTCAGCGCCATTGTCGATGCTCCTGATAGTTCACAGCGGTGGGAAATTATCCAGGGTACACACGGGGACACAGCCATTGCCGGAGATGGCACGGGCATGCTTGAGGACCAGCGAAACGCGACCACGCGGCAGTGACACGGTGATGATCGCGAAACCTCATTGCCAGGAGTCCTGGCGTTCACCTCGCGATTTCCAGCGGCGCGCATCCGGCCCCACCGCGCAAAAGGCAGCGAGCCTCCCATGTGGACTGCCGCACCAGACCAGTGGTCATCTGATGACATCTGCCGCCTGCCGCATAACATCTCTCTAAGCATGGTCTGTGCCACGAACCTGGCGATCCTTGCGCGTGGGTGTCGCAGGTCATTGCGGCGGAAGGCGAGGAT
>DASYGC010000347.1:0-6107 GCA_036000225.1 Ktedonobacterales bacterium
GCAAAAGGGACGGAGGACATCCGCTGGACGTCCTCCGCGCGACTGCATGCGACAGTTTGTCCCATCACTTCATACGTATAGGCGGCGTGTTGGGTTCATGTGCGTGCACTTCGCATGTGACGGAAGTACGCCGTCGCGTGATACACGGTGATGAGAGAGCGTGAGAGGGCGATGAGGCGGCACGCATATTGCACACCGCCATTCCTCGACCAAGCACGATGCTCCAGAGCACGATGCTGACGAAAGGAACGATGCCAATGCCCGCCACCGACCAAATGCGGGGCGTGTTGGATCAGCTTGCCGGCTTCGGCATGCCGCCGCTTGGGTCGCTGTCGCCCGAGAACGCACGCCAGCTTCCCACGCCGCATGATGCCGTGGTGGAATACATCGCGCGGCATACCGGCGACTACGCCACGGGCATTGTGTTGCCGGAACCGGAGCCAGTGGGCCGCATCGCTCACCGGGTGATTCCAGGCCCGGGCGGCGACCTGCTGTTGCGGATCTATACGCCCGCCGTTGACACGACATCCCGTGATGGCGATGCGCTGCTCCCGGTGGTGGTGTATTACCACGGCGGCGGCTGGGTGATCGGCAACCTGGATGCGTACGACGCGTCCTGTCGCGCGCTATGCAACGCCGCCGGCTGTGTGGTCTGCTCGCTCGCCTATCGCCAGGCGCCGGAGCACAAGTATCCCGCCGCGGCTGAGGACGCCTACGCCGCCTATCAGTGGGTGCTGGCCAATGCCGCCAGCCTGAGCTGTGATGCGCGCCAGGTGGCGGTGGCTGGCGAGAGCGCGGGCGGCAACCTCGCGACAGTGGTCTGCCTGATGGCACGCGACAAGGGCACGCCGCTGCCAGTCTATCAGTTGCTGATCTATCCCGTCTGCGACGCCAGCTTCGACACGCCCTCCTACCAGGAACACGCGCACGCCCAGCCACTCGATAAGGAGGCGATGATCTGGTTCTTCACACAATATCTGCCGAGCCCGAAGCGCGGTCAGGAAGCGTATGCCTCGCCACTGCGCGAGCGCAATCTGGCCGGGCTGCCGGCAACCAGCATCATCGCGGCTGAGATCGACCCGTTGCGCTCTGAGGGTGAGGCCTACGCGCGGCGTCTGCGCGAGGCCGGCGTGCCCGTCATCTATACGCTCTTCCCAGGGGTCACGCACGAGTTCTTCGGCATGGCCGCCGTGCTCCCCGAGGCGAAACAGGCCATCGGCGACGCGGCTGACGGCTTGCGTATGGGCTTCTCCGGCCAGGCGCAGGTGCGCATGCAGCAGGCGCAGGTCGCGCTGCACGCGGATGCCGCGGTGGCATCGCCCGAGGCCACGCCGCCCACGCCGCCGGCCAACACGCCGCCGATCAGTATGCCGCGCGCCACGCCCGGCACGGCCAACACGGTGCAGACCGATCTGCCACACTCCCCGAGCGCGTAGACAGCGAGTCCAGCGACACCAGCGCACTCCGCGATCACCTGCCGCTCGACGTTTCCGCCGAGCAGTTCGTCAGCATGCGCTGGGATGAGTCGCGCGTGCTGTCGCTCAGCGCAGGAGCACGGCGGCCAGCGAGAAGACGAACACGGAGACCGCGATATAGCCGTTCATGTTGAAGAAGGCGACATCCAGCCTGGAGAAGTCATCGGGATGGACCAGACGATGTTCCCAGATGAGCAGCCACGCGGCCACGCCCACGGCGATCCAGAATGGCCAGGCGAGATGGAGCATGCCGCCGACCGCCGCGAGCAGGCCCACCGAGGCGCCGTGCAGCGCTTCGGAGACCTGTAGCGCAGCCATGGGACCGAAGCGCGCGGGAATGGAGTGCAGCCCGTGGGCGCGGTCGAAGGCGATATCCTGGCAGCCGTAGATCAGGTCGAAGCCGCCGACCCACGCGGCGACGGCCAGCCCCAGCAGGGCCGGCGGCACGAGGTTGGCGAGGCTGAGCGTGGGGTTGACGGCGAGCCAGCCGCCGATGGGCGCGATGCCATCGGTCAGGCCGAGCGCGAAGTGGCAGAGCCAGGTGAAGCGCTTGGTGTAGGAGTAGCCGACGAGAAAGATCACCGCGACTGGCGCGAGCCGGAGGCAGAGGGGATTGAGCTGCGCGGCGGCGACCAGCAGCACGGCGCCGGAGATGACGGCGCCGGCGAGCATCTCGACGGGACGCAGCAGCCGGCGCGGCAGGGCGCGATTGGCGGTGCGCGGATTTTGCGCATCAATGGCGGCATCGATCAGGCGGTTGAGGGTCATGGCGAGGGTGCGCGCGCCCGCCATGGCCAGGGTGATCCAGAAGAGCTTGCCCCAGCCCGGCCAGCCCAGACTGCCGCGCGCGGCCAGCACCATCCCCAGGTAGGCGAACGGCAGCGCGAAGATGGTGTGCTCGAATTTGATGGCGTCGAGGAAGATCCGGGTCTTGCCGCCGACGCGCGCGAGCAGATGGCCCGTGTAGGGCGCCGCGAGCCGCATGCGATCGCTCTCCTTGATGTGCGGGTGGGTATGGCGTGGCCTCGAAACTACGCTCTACTCATGCGTCCCTATCGCGTTCCAATGCTTCGCTCGCGAAGCCCGCCATCGCCATACCATTCAGAGAGCATCACCGATGGGGGTTGCGGCGAGCCACGAACGGGGGAAGTTCTTCGAGGACGCGGGCGCATACCCATGCGCCCCTACGACACCGCTGCTAATCCTGGTCCGGCAAGGGATACGGCAAGCAGGTGCCAGCGGGCGAGGTCCGCGCGTTCCATCTCTACAAGTCATCTCGGGTCGACTATTTGAACGGTATTGGGCCTGCGTGGGACGCGGAGAGACTGGGTATGATCCGGTCCGCACGTGCCGGGCTTCGCCACAGAGTATAGTGCACTGAGGACATGGCGAGCTAGCCAGTTTCTTCGTGCCGCGCCTGGTACCTTTGTCCAGCGTGTCCATCACCACTCGCGCCCGACCATGTGGCCGCTTGCTACCGCGCCTGTATGGGTAGGACGTCAGGCCGTATATGCACCATGCTGATGAGCCTGGAGCGCATACGGAAAACGTTGCCCCCTAGCAGTTATGTGCTACGCCAAATTTACCAATTCCGCGTAACTTTCGCCGCGACACTTGAACACAAGACTTATTCGGGTTATGCTTGTTGCACTCGCGGGCCATTTGCTCCCCGCGCAAGTGCTCCCCTGCTTGCGCCGAGCCAAATTCGCATTGCCCACGTAGCACACCATATTTGCGCATGACCGGCCCGGTGAAATGGCGGGTGTACCGCATCCGGCTGGTCGGGGAAAGTCCAGGGAGGGTAGAAAACACATGGTTCAATCTTCTGCTTCAACGACGCTGCGTGGCGCGCCACGGCCCAGTGTTGCGCCACCGCGGGCCACGCCGGTCGCGCCGGTGCCGGCGGTGGATGACGGCGCGACTGACGCGAGCGAACAGGATAAGACGCTGCCGCTGCCGCGCTGGCTGGAGCGCGTCTACTTCATCTTTCCAGTGATACTCTATGTGCCCGATGTGATCTTCAACTACTTTGTGTACTCGGACGGCGGCAGCATTCCCCATGCCAATCCACTCTTGCAGGTCAGCCAGGTGGTGCTGTGGGCGTTCATGTCGCTTGGCATCGTGGGTATGGCCTATCTGCTCTCGGTGCTGGCGCCCTGGCACTGGGGACACGGCCACCGCATCCAGGCGGTCTTCTGTGGCATGGGTGTGCTCATCGCCACGGCGATCACCACCTGGAACAGCCTGGCGTTTCGCAGCACTGGCTTCGCAACCTTCAAGACCGACCAATGGGTTCAAAACATCTGGCCGCAGCTGAGCGGCATCAGCCTGACGATGGTGCTGGTGGCCATCGCGCCGCCGTTCTGGGGGCTGTTCTGGGCCGTGGTACAGCCAACGCAGCGCAATCGCGGTCTGCGCCACCTGCGCGAATCGCACGCCGAGCGGCTGCTGCGCATGGAGCAGGATACCGAACTGAAGCGCCTGCGCGCGGAGTCCAATGCCAAGGTGCGCGCGGCACAACTGCGTGGCACCGCCCAGACACTGGCCGCGGCGCGCGACCAGGCGTCCGAGTTCTTCAAGCGCGGCAACACGGGCGAAACCGCCGCGGTTCACGCCGATAGCGACGAGCACGGGATCATGACCACCGTGACCGAAGTGTCGCCTGACGATTCGGGCGGAGCGCTGCCGGCGCCGGGCAATGTGTTGCAGTTGCCGACGGTCAAGCCCACCCTGCCGACGCAGGGCAGGCCCGTGTTCATGAACAATGTCGCGGCAGCCACGCCTACGGTGCATGCCGCGCCGAACCATCCCGCGCGGGCGGTGGCCTCGCAGCCGGCGCTGCTCTCGGATGCTGATGCGCAGGCGCCCCAGTCGGGCGATGCGGCGCCGTGGGGCGCGCGCCGTCCGCCGGTGCCGGGCAGCGGGATCATGGGCACGTTCTTCTCCGACGAGGATCAGATGACGGGAACGACGGGACCGCGCCCGGCCGTGCGGCGCCCCGGCGACAACAGCACGCTGCTGCGCAGCATGAGTGAGGGAGTCTCGGTCAAGGGTGAGGCGCTGCTGGCGGAGGCGCTCAAGGAGCTCAACCCCGGTGGGAGCAAGAAAACGATCTCGCGCCGCGAACTCACCGCACTGCTGACGCAGAAGCTCAACGGCGACGAGGCCACCGCTTCCAAGCTGGTGGACCAGTGGGCACGCCTGCGCAAGAATGGCAGCGGCGGCGGGCGGTCTTCGCAGGGCTAGCGAACGGCCACTGCGCGTTTGATTCGGAAGTGCGGCCCACCGGCAGCGGTGGGCCGCTCGTTTGTGGTGCGGATGGTGTGCTGGCTCGCGTCCGGGGCGAGCGCAGCGGTCTTCATCCACTTGCATGCGGCAGAGCAGGGTTTGTGACGACGCACCTTGGACATCGCATCGCAACCACGCGTACTGCCCCTGTCGAATGCGACAGCATACACCATGGGGTATGATAAGCACATCTCATAGATGAGCACATATCACATGGGAAGAGAGGAGCAAGAAATGGTCACACACACTCTCCCGGAACAGCTTCAGACAGTCCTCGATCGTATTGGAGAGTTGCCCTCAGATCAGCAGAGGGAGTTCACCGAGCGCATCACGGACTTCCTGGACGACCTGCTCTGGGATGTCCAGTTCGCGGATCCGCGCTCCCAAGTGCGCTTCGATGAGATGATCCAGGAGGCTAAGCATAGCGAGCCCTGGAATCCCGACGAGGATTGTGAGCGGTGAACTCTCGTACCGATGATGACTTCTGGACGCGCTTCAAAGCACTGCCCGAGGAGGTCAGACGGCAAGCGCGAGAGGCGTTCAGATCATTCAAACGCGATCCTTTCAGCCCAGGACTTACCTTCAAAGAAGTGAACAAGCGGCACCGGTACTGGTCGGTGCGTATTACACGTGGCTACCGGGCGGTCGGTATCCGCGATGATGGGGAGATCACCTGGACATGGATTGGATCTCACGCCGACTACGACCAGTACATCGCCAGGAAGTGAGTCAACCCCCGCTCGCCGTAGCCGATGAGCGGTGACCTCCAACGGTGAATCACTCTGGGCGAGAGTCCCATCCCCCATGACAGCGCGCGCACACTCTGGCATAATAGCAGCGGCGCATTGTGGTGTCGCGGCCACGCCGGCTGGCTGTCGGCGCGCGTTCGCGTGCCAGGGGAGGAGGGCCGCGGAATGGGTCGAACGAGGAGTGGTGAGGGCATTGCGGGTGGTTGGAACTGGCACAAGCACGCTCGGTTGCTGGCACTGGCGCTGCTCGGCGGATTGGGACTGAGCGCGCTGGCGCTGCTGCCGTTGCGTGGCTGGCACACGCTGCCAACGGTGCGCGCCTGCGGCTTCGTCACGGCGCAGGTGATGCTGGCCAACGGCGATCCCTCGCTGGTGCACCCCATGCCGGTGGGCGTCAATGTTCCGGCTAATCAGCCACTGGGCATATTCGCGCTACCCTATGAGACGGGCCAGGCCATCAAGTTCACCGAGGATCTCTCGCGCGTGATCAACGCGCCGGCCGCCGGGCAGTATAGCCTGCGTTGGGACTTCGGCGATGGCAGCGCGCCGATGGTCGCCATTTCACCCACCCATGCGTTCGCGCAGGCAGGCACTT
>DASYGC010000348.1:0-1985 GCA_036000225.1 Ktedonobacterales bacterium
GCCGCAACTAAGCGACCTAAGGGAGTCGGGGAGCATTGAGCAAGATGCCGATATTGTCATGTTCATCTATCGTGACGAGGTGTACAACCCCGAGACCGAGCGCAAGAACATCGCCGACATCATCGTCGCCAAGCACCGCAATGGACCCGTCGGCCAGGTCAGCCTCTACTTTCAGGCCGCCCAGACCCGCTACCGCGATCTGGAGCTCCAGCGTAATCCCGACTACTAGCCAGGAGGGGATCCCATGCCTGCCTTTGCCGGGTTCCCCGCGGGGCCCACGCCATACGTGCCACTGCCCGAGCAGTTCTTCACGCAGGTGCTGCCCGAGATCGAGGATGGTGGCGAATTGAAGCTGACGCTGCACCTCTTCTGGCTGCTCTCGCAGAAGCGCGGCAGTCCTCGCTGCGCCAGCGACCGTGAGTTGCTGGCCGATCCGTTGCTGCGCCGCGCGCTGCGCCGCCGCGGCGATCCCCGCCCGCCAGAGGAGCGCCTGCGCGCCGCGCTGGAGCTGGCGCTGGCCCACGGCACGCTGCTGCGCGTGCGCGTGCGCGTGGATGGCGAGGTGATCGGCTGGTATCTGTTCAACACACCACGCAGTCGCGAGGCCATTGACCGTCTGCTGACCGGTGAAACCTCGCCCGAGCTGCTGCTCGATCTGGAAGGCCCGGCCGGCGGCGCCCGCGATGGTGACGCGACCGAGCGTCCACCTCTGCTGTTGGAGGTCGAGCGGCCCAACATCTTCACGCTCTACGAACAGAACGTGGGCCTGCTCTTACCCATGATCGCCGAGGAGCTGAAGGACGCCGCCGAACGCTATCCGGCCGACTGGCTGGAGGCCGCCGTCCACGAGGCGGTGCGGCAGAACAAGCGCAGTTGGAGCTACATTCGCGCGATCCTCAAACGCTGGGAAGCTGACGGGAAGGGAGGGCAGGCACATGGAACGCATGGGCGATATCCTCGCTAGAACCGCGGGCCAGCGCGCCCGCCAGACACGCCCCGCGGATGGCAACACCCCCGCAGCCGGCGCGGCGGCAGCGCATCCCACCGTTCCTCTGCCCACGCGCGCGGCGACCAGCCCGCTCAGCACCACCCGCTCGGGGTGGCGTGGACGCGGCGCGCCAGCCACGGCGGCATCGAGCACCCGGCGACTGACCCCACGCCCGCTCCCACCGCGCACGGGGAGCAGCGGCCCACCGCGACCCGCCCCCACGCCAGCCCCACAGGCCGACGCATTGGAAGCCCCCAATCCGCGGGGCGTCGCGGCAGTTCCCGCCAGCGCACCGCGTCCCACCCCCGCCGATGCCGGTGGCGACACCCTGCCCGGCGACCCCATCCTGGAGCTCCCTCCGCGCCGAATAGCGCCTGCCGCGCGTGTGAATGGCCAACCTCCGCGTGCGCGTGTGACCAGTCCGCTGTCCGCGACGCCCCCGCCGGTCGGCGCTCCCGCCGCCAACACGCCGAGCGGATCGGGGTCGCGAATGCCGGATGCGAACCCGCACCGCGCCAGCGCCAGACCACCCGTCACCCACCTGCGCGAAGATAACGCCGGCTATGTCGCCAGCGGCGCAACCGTTGCGGCGGGCGCCATGCAAATCAGCATTGACCCCCACGTGTGCCCCATCTGCGGCGGCGCTGGCTATGTGCGTCTGGATGTGCCCCTGGGCGATCCCGCGTTCGGCAAACCCGTAGCGTGCGCCTGCAAGGAGCGCCAGATCGAGGAGCGGCGGCGCAGCGACCTGCGCCGGATGAGCAGCCTGGATCCTTTCCTGGAGAAAACCTTCGATGCCTTCGATACCGCGGTGCAGGGCGCGCGCGAAGCCTTCGAGGCGGCGCGCACCTTCGCCGCCGACCCCAACGGCTGGATCGTGCTCAGCGGCACGCATGGCGTGGGCAAGACTCATCTGGCCGCCGCCATCGCCAACATGCAGCTGGCCCAGGGCACGCTGGTCTTCTTCTCCATCGTCCCTGACCTGCTCGACCACCTG
>DASYGC010000349.1:0-7351 GCA_036000225.1 Ktedonobacterales bacterium
CTTGCGCCGCCAGAGCGCTGTTTCGACCTCTCGCTCAGCGTTGACCTGCATACCCAGTCCCAGGCGAACGCGCATGAACGCCCGATTGCGGGGGTGTTGGCGGGCGGGATGCGCTTGGGGGATACCGTGACGTGGGAAGCCATGCACTTTGGCGTCAAGCAGCATCTGACGTCACAAATTAGCGCATACGAGCGCCCTACTCGTTTTACCGATGAGATGGTTGCTGGGATATTCCAGCAACTGCATCATACCCATGTCTTTGTTCCTCAGCCCCATGGGACGCTCATGATTGACGAGTTCTCCTTTCGGGCGCCGCTGGGCGTCCTGGGCCGGCTCGCTGAGACCCTGTTCCTGACCCACTACATGAAAGGCTTGTTGCTCTCCAGAAACCGCTTTCTGAAACAGGTGGCCGAATCGGGGACGGAGCCGTCGCCGCTCTCGGGAACTTGACATCGTACTAACCTAACCCGGGGAAAATGATGCCCAGCGGCTGCGCCAGCCAGAGCGCCGCCAGCAGCAGCAGCGTCACGCCCACCAGCGGGCCAATGCGCCGGCCACCGGGAATCGCCTTCTCGATGGTCATCACCCCGGCCAGCACCGCCATCCACGCCAGGCCGCCCACCCCCACGCCGAACATCACCAGCATCAGCGCCCAGCAGCAGCCCAGGCAGAACAGCCCGTGACGCAGCCCCAGATTCCAGGCTGCACTTGCGCCGTTGCGATAGTAGCGCAGAAAGAAGCCGAACGGACTGCGGCAGGCCGTCAGGCAGCGCTCCTTGAGCGAGCTGAACTGGAAGGCCCCGGCCACCGCGAAGGTGGTGGCGCCGATCAGCCAGGAGTGCGCGGCCAGCCACGGCCAGGCGGCCACCAGCCGGTGGATCAGCGTGTCGTTGGCGAAGGCGAGCACGGCGAAGCCGGTCCACACCGCGGCGTAGGCCGCCAGGAACGCCGCCTGCACCGCATGCGGACGCGCCTGTTTGCGGCTGGCATAGATCAGCATCTTGAGCATGGGCATGCTGGAGGGCAGCATCATCGCCAGCGTCATCACCTGCCACATGGCCAGGAACAGCAGCAGCGCCAGCAGCCAGGGTAGACCACTCTGCTCCAACAAGAAGCGGTGATCGATCACATAGCTCTGGTGCGTGAGCGTCGCCAGCAGCGCCAGCGCCCAGGCGGCGCCCACCAGGATCCAGGGCCAGCGCACGGGCGCCCGGCGCGCGCGCGAACTGGCGGCGACAGTCGGCGCGGCTGGCGCGGTCGAGAGCGTCATCGAGCGCCCCCCTTCCGTACAAGAATGGGGCGAGGGCACTCGTCGTGCCCTCGCCTGGATTGGCCTCAGACCTCGAAGTGGAAGTTGCCCTGGATGGCGTTGCGTCCCTTGAATTCCCAGACGAATCCATGCTCGGGAACGTTCACCTGATGGACGGTCGCCTTCGCCACGAAGGCCGGTGACCCCGGGATCGTGCTGAAGACGCTGTCGTGCAGCGTGGTGGTCCGTCCCTGCGCGTCGGTATAGGGCGCCATTTCCGAGTAGACCGCCGTGCCCACGCGCAGTGTGCCCTTGCCACCTTGTACATTGTGCTCGATGGGGACATCGTAGATGCCGACGACCTCGCCGATCAGCGACGCCACGTCGGCAATCGCTCCGCCCAGCTTGCCGGTGAAGACGTTGAGCATCGCCGCGCGCTGCTCGGAAGTGGCCCGGTCGTCCAGATAGATGGCGTCGCGCCAGTTGCCGGCGAGCACATTGCCGGGGATATGGCCGACGAGCACGAGCGACAGCCCGCTCACATCCACGCCCTGCACTATCCCACGATCGACGTGGTAGGCCACGAAGGCGTCACAGGTGCCGCCATCAGGATCGTCACCGACCCAGCAGGGGCAGGGCCCGCCGCACGAGCAGGCCTCCAACAGCGTGCCATCAATTTCATAGGTCTTGGTTGCGGGACTTGCCATGATGCGATGCTCCTTTTATGGTGTTGGGATGTTTGATACCAAATCTCTGCAGTCCGCGCAGGCGGAGGGCACCGTCTTCGTGGCGGAACGCCGTAGGGGCGCATGGGTATGCGCCCGGTTTCAACCGCTGGCACACCGCGACGATGCGACACGATTTGGTTTGATCTGTCCACGGTGAACCACAAGACTCCCCGGCGCGAGCGCACAACTCACGCCTGCCCTACGAGATGTCGGTCTAGCCTGGCGACGGAGCGCGGATCCCGGAACACCACCGTGCCGGCCGGACACGACAGCACCATGGATCAGCGTTTCACGCCTGGCCTCGTCTCAAGCATATCCACCTCCTGTGTGTCGCGCATCGGGGGAACCACGGATTCTCGCGTGTGCCCAGTACACAGGTTTCGGGTTGCTGACGACCCACTACTGAGTCCGACCGCGCGCCTGCTCATGCCGTGCTCTCAGAGGATCTCCGCGATGAGCGCCGCGGCCCGCGCGGCGCCGTCGCTCGCGACGGGGCGATAGTTGACGGTGCGGCCGATCTCTTCGGCGATGGCCACCGCGATCAGTTGGGGCGTCGCCGTGTCATAGTCCATGCAGCGTCCCGCGCCGTAGCGCTGCAGCCGGTGACGCACATGGAAGTTCTGCTCGAAATGCTGTTTGAGGGGGAAGTACAGAAATGGCCGGCGATTGGCTGTCAATTCCATCGCCGTGGTCAGCCCACCCTGCACCACCGCGAGGTCACAGGCCGCTAGATGGCGGTAGAGATCCGGTACATACGCGCGCACCTCCACACC
Organism: Ktedonobacterales bacterium; assembly: GCA_036000225.1. Lineage (GTDB taxonomy): Bacteria > Chloroflexota > Ktedonobacteria > Ktedonobacterales > JADMIN01 > DASYGC01. Next base: position 2,751 of record DASYGC010000349.1, read on the forward strand.
GTCCACCGCGGGCAGGCTCGCTGGGTCGATGCGCGGCCCGCTGACGATGATCATGCGCAGGCCCGGCACCTGGCGCCGCGCCGCGGGATAGGCCAGCAGCACGCGCCGCAGCAGATGGTGGCCGACGCCCGAGCCGCCGACCGCGACCAGACACACCTGTTCATCGGGTCGGTAGCCCAATTCCGCGCGCAACGCGGCGCGGTTGGCAAGCTCAGCCGGATCGAAGCCCGTGATATAGCCGGCGAAGTCATAGTGCCGCTCCGTCCAGGTACGGATATCCGGCAGATCAGGACCGAAGGTCCCCGGCACGATATCTTCAGCGTCGCCGACGAAGATCGCGCGGTCGCGTACGCGCGGATAGCGCTCGATCTGTTCCAGCATCTCGGTATTGTAATCGGCGGTCAGTGCTGCCTCGGGAGCCCCGCCCTCGGCCATGGGGAGGTACCCCACGAAATCGGTGAGCCAGGCATAGGCCGCGCGCTTCTCTTCGGGGTTCTCGTGCAGAAAGTAATCCACTTCCCAGGATTCGTCGCCGATCACCAGATCATACTGTCCCTCGCGCACGACATCATGAAAGAGCATGAAGTTCGCCACCAGAATCTCGTCCATCCGCCGCAGCGCCTGGAAGGCGTGCAGATCGTGCTCCGCGGATTCGCTCTCGATGTGGCGCGACTCGTTCGCCAGTTGCGCGCTGGCGGGATGGATACGCTCGCCGTGCCGCTCCAGCACGACGGTGACGGGATGCTGTGCCAGCCAGTCAATCTCCAGTTCGGGACGTAGCTTACGCAGCTCGCCAGCGATGGCCACATCGCGCTGCGCGTGGCCCAACCCGATGGGCGACGAGATGTAGAGCGCGCGAGTGCGCCGGCCATGGCCGCGTGTCCAGGTCAGCGTGCGCGCGGGAGTTGGGCGCGCGAATTCGCGCAGCAGCAGATTCACGCGCACCGGGTCGCGTGCCTGCGGGCAGTGCCCCCCATTCGCGATGGTCATGAGCACACCGCCGGTCAACTCAGCCAGCGTGGCGCCTCGCTCGTACGGAACGACGGCATCCTGGTCGCCATGGATGACGAGCACCGGACAGCGCACCCGCTTGGCCAGTTCCCTGACGGTCTTCTGACCCGTGATCTGGTCAGGCCCCGTCACCGTAGCAACCAACGTTTCCGGCGTGGTTTCCAGCGCCCAGCCGACACTATCTTCGATCTGTTTGGTCGAGTGTGCCTCGGTGAAGATCTGCGCGCAGAACCACTCGACAAAGCCACGGTAGTCGTGCAGCCAGTAGTCGCGATTCCATTTGCCCCAGCCCTCGATCCCGGCGAGTGGCCCGGGCAGCGGTTGGTCAAACGCCATGACCGCCGCGTCACGTGGCGTGCCCAGCGGCGGCAGTGGCAGCGCCGGCCCGATGAAGACGACCCCCGCCACCCGCTCCGTATGCTCGGCCGCCAGCAACAACGCCCAACGCGCCCCGCGCGAGAGCGCCACCAGCAACGCGCGTTCCGTCCCGGTCGCATCCAGCACCGCCAGCACATCGGCGGCAATCGCGGCATCGGCATACGCCGCGACATCCGCCGGCCGGTCCGAGCGTCCGTTGCCCGGACCATCCATCGTGATCACCCGGCCGTGACGCGCCAGATAGGGCACTTGCGCCTTCCACGCGCGCGAGTGCAGCAACGACCATATCGGCAGCAGCACGAACGTCGGTTCACCCTGACCGAAGACTTCGTAGAAGATGCGCACACCGTCGCGTTCGATGTAGCCCTCAAGGTCTGGATACCGTGCCCGCATCGGGATCCCGTCCCTTTCCGTCTCTCGTGTTTTTCGCCGCTTCGAGGGACATCAGCCACCCATCAATCATCGCCAGCAGGGCGTCCTGGCCGTCACGTATCCCAGAGAGCCGCTCGATCAACAGCCCCATATTGAATGTCATCACCAGCGAGACCATCGCCTCGACGGGAAACTGTTGCTGGTCGAGTCCGTACTCCACCATCGCTTGCGTGAAGGCTTCAGTCAGCACCGCGCGCCACTGGCCGTTGACCCAGGTCACCCGCTCGCGCAGTTCTGGGCGGTTCCACGCCAGCGCCTGCAACTCCAGCCAGACTTTCGGATAGCCGGCGGCCAGGTCCTCATCAATGAAACCCATCGCCGTCCGCCACTTCTCGATGAATGGCACATCCGCCGCGTACATCGCCCGCTGGCGCCGAATCAGCCGGTCAGTGAACCGCACCAGCACGGACACAAAGAGCTGCTCCATCGAGCCGAAATAGTAGTGGACCAGGCCATGATTGGCGCCCGCTTCTTCCGCCAGCCGGCGCGTGGTGATGTTGGCATAGCCGATCTCGATCAGCAGACGCTCGGCGGCATCCAGAAACCGCTCAACCGTCGTGGACTCCTCGGGCAATCCCTTCATCAGACTTCCTTCGTGTTAGTCAAATGACTTAGTCATTTGTATTAGTCATTTGTATAACACGCCCTTCCGCGCACTGTCAAGTGGTTGTATCACGTTCCGAAACAAGTCGCTCAACATCAGCCCATGACGTGGCTTACTGCTTCCTCCCGCGGACGCGCGGCTGCCGGGGGTTGGTGGTCGAGACCAACGCACCGGTCTGAAGGTTGCCGTCAGCTTGTGGGCCAACAACCAGCGATTTGCCTTGCGCCCGCCACGCTTCCGTCCCGCCGCGCACATTTGTCGCCTGCTGCATGCCGCAGGTGCGCAGGAACTGGGTCACGCGCAGCGAGCGCCCGCCGGTGCGACAGATGACGAAGAGCGGCACTTCGTGGGGGATTTCCGCCAGACGCGAGGCCAACTCCGCCTGCGGCAGGCTGATCGCGCCGGGCACGTGCCCGGCCTCGTACTCCTCAGGCTCGCGCACATCCATCACGACCGCTTCTGGCGCGCGTTCCGCCAGCGCCTCGACCTCCACCTGTGGCACCTGTGGCGCGGTGGTGAGCATGGCCCAGTTTGCGTCTGCCTGCCCGCGATTGGTCGCTTCGATGGCCCACATGTTGAGCGGTCGCGGCGGTACGCCGCTGGTGAGCGCCTCGACGAACGCCTCTCGTCGCAGATGCAACAGCCGATTGTAGAGGCGTTCGTAGCCGATGGTCGTGCTTGGCCGACCTGACATTGACTTGCCACATGGCCCCTCAAAGTGACCGGGGAAGACCGCGACCCAATCCGGCAAACGCAGCAGCCGCCCGATGCTTTCGAACTGTGCCTCGGCATCACCGCCGCCGAAGTCCGGCCGCCCGACATCGCCAGCCAGCAATGAATCGCCGGTGAGCACCATCGCCGGCTCGGGGCCGCGCTCGGGATCAACCACCAGGATCGAGGTCAGTTCCGGCCGGTGGCCCGGCGTGTGCCAGAAGCGCAGGCGCAACCTGCCAAGGGGCACCTCCTCGCCGTCACTCAGCGCCCGGTGCGGATACGTCACCGCCGCCGCCTCGTGCAGGCAGACCTCCACGTCGTGAGTGGCGGCGAGTGCTCGCGCGAGCGAGATGTGATCAGCATGGATATGCGTGTCAATCACGTAACGCAGGTGGAAGCCGCGTTCCGCCAGCAGCGCTGCGTAGGGCGCCAGATCGGCGGATGGATCAACGATCGCCGCGTCACGCGAGTCGCGCGAGGCGATGACATAGGAGGCGCATCCATTGTGATCATCCAGGATTTGCTTGAAGTACACGATCTGACTCCATGCTAGCTTTGAGATTGCCGAGCAGCGCCTCGGTCTCGTGCTCGTTAAGTTTGACGATAAGGGCCTCCGCGAGCCGGCCCAGTAGCGGTATGGGCACGGTGTAATCCCCAAGAAACGTCACTTTCGTGCCCGCGGCCTCGGGCGCGAACGTCCAGGTGACCGTGCTCTCGATGCCGCCTGTGGATTTCGCGACGCGGCGTTGGTTGGGCACACACTCGACATCTTCGCTCGTTCCCTCGAAGCGCATACCGCCCATCTTGTAGACCCAGCGGTAGCGTGACCCGCCGTTGGGAAGCGGTTGAACGTCCTTGACCTCGATCAGACTGGTCCAGAACTCGGGGAGGTTGGAAGGGACAGCGGTGTAGTTGAAGATCCGCTCCACCGGGGCATGAATGACGATACTGCGTTCCACCCGCGCCATGGGAAACACCTCGCTCTCAGATCACCGTCCGACTGACGCCTTCTGCGGTCCGGCGCCAGGCCCACCGTAAGCCTCAACCACAGGATAGCCGTACACCAGTAGGTGCGCATCGGACGATCGTCCCATTTTTGCGCGGCGGGTGGATAGTGACGAGATTGCCTGGACTTGCGCGTCAGCCGCTAGGGTAGCAGGTCATGCTCCACCGCAAACAAGGTGGCGCCCACTCTGGTGCTCACTCCCACCTTGTTGTAGATGTGTTCCAGGTGATGCCGCACTGTGTGCTCGCTCAGAGAGAGTTGCGCGGCCATCTCGCGCTGGCTCAGCCCTCTGGTCAGCAGGCGCAGGATCTCCACCTCACGATCGGTCAGATCGGCCGGCCACGCGCGCGCGTGGCTCGTGCGTCTCCCGCGGGCATCTGGCGCATCAGCGCGCGCATCCCGTACCAGCGCCTGATAGGCGTCGGGACAGAGTGCTGAGCCCACCTCAGCGCGCAT